>JAERSX010000584.1 GCA_016845285.1 Deltaproteobacteria bacterium
GCGCCTGCGTGCCGAGGTGGACGTGCCCCTCGCGGTCACCGGCGGCTTCCGCACCGCGGCGGGCATGACGAGCGCCGTCGGCAGCGGGGCCACCGACATGGTCGGCCTCGCCCGTACCCTGGCCATCCACCCCGACTTCCCCGCGCAGGTGCTGGCCGGCGAAGACCCCGAGAACCTCGTCCGCCGCCTGTCCACCGGGGTGAAGGCCCTCGACAAGATCTCCATGCTCGATGTCACCTGGTACGAGAACCAGCTCGCCCGCATGGGGGCAGGCAAGGAGCCCGACGCCAGCATGGGGGCCTGGCGCTCGCTCGTGGGCACCATGACGGCCCAGGGCGTGCAGGCCTTCAAGATGCGGCGGGCCAAGGGCTGAGCGACCGCGTCTCGACCGCGACGTCGACCTGGCATCGCACCGGGCCGTGGGTCAGTCCTCGCACCTCTTCAATCGCCTTCACATTGGCGTGAGCTGGCTGCAGATGGCGTTCGATGTGCCAGGTCGAGGAGCTCTTGGAAGCGGAGATGTCGGACGAGGACGGCGACCTCGTGCCCGACAACTGTGTGTCGGTCGCGAACGGTCCGGAGGATCTGTCGAACCAGCTCGACGTCGAGGCCGGCGACGAGGCGTGTGTCGCCCAGTAGGAAGACCGCTCGGTGGCTCTGTCCACGTTCCGCCTGGTGCCGATCAGTGGCGGCCTTCCAATGCTATGGGTTCCTGACGCCCCGGGGGCGGCGCCCATCTCCCAGTCCGCCGAGGACCCGCCTTGATCTGTGTTTCTTGTGAAGAGTCGCTCGGGGTGGCCGCGGACGTCTGCTCCTCGTGCGGCGCCGATCCCATCCTCGATGGCCGCTTTCGCCTCGAGAGCGTCCTCGGTAGCGGAGCCATGGGGGTGGTCTACCGGGCGACCGAGCTGGCCAACGGGAGTCCCGTGGCGGTCAAGGCCACCCCGTTTCCCCGTGACGCCGACGCCTCGCTGACGAAGCTGGTGGAGCGTGAGGCACGGGTCCTCCGACAGCTGTCCCATCCTTCGATCCCCGCTTTTCACGGCCAGGTCATCGCCGGTCAGGGCAGGGCGCGGACCCTCTACCTGGTCCAGGAGCTGGTGGACGGTCTCACCCTGGCCGACGAGCTGGAGACCCACCGCTACAGCGAGGCCGAGGTCCTGGAGATCTTGGCCGAGATCGCCGACTCCTTGGCGTACCTCCACTCGCTCTCACCGCCGGTGATCCACCGCGACCTCAAGCCGTCGAACATCGTGCGGCGGGCGGCCGGGGGCGGGCTCGCACTCATCGACTTCGGCTCGGTGCGTGACGTCGTGCGCGACGCTCGTGTCGGGGGGAGCACCGTCGCGGGTACCTTCGGCTTCATGGCTCCCGAGCAGTTCCGCGGGGGTGCGGAGCCCGCCACCGACATCTGGGGCCTGGCGGCGGTGGGGCTGGCGCTGCTGTCCCGCAGAGATCCCGCCCAGCTGCACGATCGCCTCGGCAATTTCGTCTGGAGACCCCACGTCCGCCTCAGCGCCGGCGCCACGGCGCTGCTCGCCGAGATGCTCGACACCGACCCCACCCAGCGTCCCCGCAGCGCCCACGATGTGGCGCGCCGTTGCCGGGCCCTCGCCACTGCTGAGGTCCCGGCCACCGCGAGGACAGCTCGGTCACTGGAGGCCCTGCCGCCCCGTCCCACGGCCTTCGCCGAGGCACCGCCGGCGCCCGAGGTGCAGTTCTTCGAGCCTCCCATCCTACGAAAGGAAGCGCCCGTTCAGAGGTCCTACACCAAGGTGGGCGGGTTGATCGCGGGCGGCGCGGGAGCCCTGGCCCTGCTCCTGCTCCTGGCCTTGGCGGGCTTTGTGACCGTCTGGGCTCTGTCCTCTTCGCCGGCCCCTACACCGGCCCCTGTGACGGCTCCGCCCGTGCTCACTCCGGCGCCCCCGGTCGAGGACGCCCCGATCACGGAGTTCACCGAGTGTGACTGGTCGGCGCCCGACCTGGACTACGAGGGTGAGCCCGCAGAGATCGAGGCCGTGAGGCGGCAAGCTCCTGAAATGCCTCCGGACCACACCTGGCCAGAGGGCACCTCTCTTCGCTGCCAGACCCGGTTTGTCGTGGGTCAAGATGGGGTGCCGGAGGGAGCCCGAGTCGGCGACTCCGACGACTCCGAATGTCCTCTGAGCTTCCGCGAGTCGACCTGCGAGGCTGCTCAGGGTTGGCGCTTCACGTCCTCTCCTGTCACCACCCACAGGCAGAGGGTCCTAACCTTCACCTTCCGCTGGAAGGGAGACCAGTGACCAGACGGACGAGCTCGGGGATCTCTCGGAGCGGGGCGACCAACCAGTGCGCCTTCCAGCCGTCGATGTCACAGCCGGCCGCGCGTGCGGCTTCGACGGCCTCGATCGCCTGCTGCCTGCGGCCTTGTCGGGCGCGGAGGCAGCCGAGCACCAGGAGACCTTGGGCCTCGTAGCCGGCAGCCCGTGCAGCCGCGCAGTAGCGCTCGACCTCTCCGTCGTCTCCGCCGGGACACGACTCGAGCAGCGCGGCGTTCAGGTAGGCCGGGTCGGGCAGGGAACCACTCTTCAGCCGTGTGGCGATGACCTGCCTTCCGAGCTCGAGCTCTCTGTGGTGTACAGCCACGTAGACGAGGTTGGTGCTGAGCCAGGCGTTGTGGGCGAGGGCGGCCAGCGCCTTGACGACCATCCGGTCCCAGTCCGGATCGGCCGGCGAGTCGCAGTTCATGAAGTACGTGTTCAAGAGGGTGGGGTGCCCGAACGTCTCGGCGCCCCGGGAGTGTGCGAACCGAACCACCTCGACGCAGGCGGAGGCGTCCCCGAGCTGCTCGAAGAGGGGGGCGGCCAGCATGGCCGCTTGTGACTGGACCCCTCCTGGGTAGACGCAGGCGAGCGCCAGCAGGCGGGCTGCCTGTCCGACGTGGTCGGTGCTCGCTCGTCCGGCCTGGAACCACGCGACGGTGGCATCCCCGAGCTTGCCTCGTGTCTCGAGGGTCTCCAGGATGGGCACGATCCAGGGGTTGGTCGGGGGCCAGCCTGCGGCCATGGCCAGGCCGGTGGAGAGCAGGATCAGGCCGTCGGTGCTCGCGTCTTCCACGCCCAGGAAGGTGTCGGCACCCGCGAGAAAGGCCTGGTGGACGGGGGGCGAGGCCGCAAAGACATGGGGCTGGCCCCGCTCCCATGCGAAGGCCTCGGCGAGTGCATCCAG
>JAERSX010000585.1 GCA_016845285.1 Deltaproteobacteria bacterium
CCGTCAAGACCTTGGCGCAGGAGATTCGCCTCGAGATCCAGGCCAAGAAGAACGCCTGATTCGAGTTCCGCCTTTGGCGGAATAGCGAAGACGTAGCTTCGGCTCGTCCAGGCCCTGATGTCGTTTCGTCGACTTCAGGGCCTTTCTTGTGGATCAGGCCTGCAGGCGTCCGGTCGCCTTCAGGAGCTCCGCGTTGGCCAGAGCCGCGCCCGCTGCGCCGCGGATCGTGTTGTGGCCGAGCACGAACAGCTTCACTCCCAGCACCGGACAAGCTTCGATGCGGCCCACGGTCAGCTGCATCCCTGCCCCTGCATCCACGTCCAGTCGGGTGTTGGGTCGATCCCGTCGCTCGGTGAGGCGCAGTGGAGCGGTCGGAAGAGAGGGGAGCGGAGGACAAGCGCCCCGCCAGTCGCGCAGGGTCTGGGCGACGAGGGCGGCAGATGGCGAACCCGTGATGCGCACGTGGACCCCGAGCAGGTGTCCGTCGGCGGTGGGTACCCGCACGCATCGCGCGGAGATGGGAAACCTGGCTTGAGCTTGGGGTCCACCGAGGATCTTCAGCGGCTCCACAGCGAGCTTGGCTTCTTCACTACCCGCGTGGGGGTGGACCGAGCCGACCATGTCCCACGCACTCTCGCCGGGGTAGCCGGCGCCGCTCACCGCCTGCCAGGTGGACACGGCCACCGCCTCGATGGCGCCCAGTGTGCGCAGAGGTGCCAGGACCATGGCCAGGGGGATGGCGCAGCAGTTGGGGTTGGCGACGATGCCTCCTGGCCCCTGGAGGTCGAGGAGCGCGAGGTGGTCGGGGTTGACCTCGGGGATGACGAGGGGGACCGCAGGGTCGTCGCGATAGGCGCTGGCGTTGGTGACCACCAGGCGGCCCGCGGCACGAAAGGTCCCCTCGATCTCGTGGGCGACGCTGGCGTCGAGGGCGCTCAGGACCAGTGGGGCGCTGACCGCCGCAGGTGTGCAGGCGAGGACTTCCTGGTCGATGAAGGAGGCGGGAGGATCGCCCGGCAGGCGCCAGGGCGCGGCCTCTCCGTAGGGCTTGCCTGCTGAGCGTGCGCTGGCAGCCAGCTCGATCAGCTCGAACCAGGGGTGGTCTGCGAGCAGCTGGACCAGGCGCTGGCCCACCATGCCCGTGGCTCCAAGGATGGCGACGGGAACGCGTGACATGTGGCCTCCGAGGACGGCGACGAGGGCTAACGTGACCTGGACCGTTTATGCTCCCGGCCGGTTCCTGTCGGGGCCGGGGGAGGCCACGTGCTCGACCTGGGTCGTATCTGCCGAAGCTACGGTGCCACGCATGCCCGCTGGCGCCGAGTTGATGGTTCCGAAGCGGTTGCCGAGGGCGCCGGCGGAAGTCTGCAACGCGCCGTCGATACCCATGGGGTCGGGCCCCTCGCGGCCGCTCTGGCCGCGGGTGAGGGTCTCTGGCTGCGCGACGGTGACGTCGAGCTCCAGGTGAGCCGCGAAGACTCCAGTGCGTCGATGCGGGTCTCTTGGGACGAGGGGCCGTCCTACCAGGAGCGCTTCACCGTGACACCGCAGGCCACCTTGCCGGCCGATCCCGGGGTGGGGGCGCGTTCGGCTACGCAGCAGGCGCCTGCTGTCCGGACAGCGAGCCCGGTGGTATCGGGGCCGAGCCAAGGAGTGCGCGCAGGCGCCCAGCCCGTGTCGGATGTGGCGGCAGCCCTCCACGATCCGGCTCTGGCCCTGGCCGTGGGGCCCGACGGTCTCTATGTCCTCGACGACGCGGTGGGCCTGCCGGTGGTTCCGGCCGTCGATCCCGCCAGCCTGGGGGCACCCTCCTTCCTCGAAGCCCATGGCGTACAGGCGGCGTACGTGGCGGGCGCCATGGCCGGGGGCATCGCGTCTGCCGAGCTCGTGGTGGCCATGGGAAGGGCTGGTCTCCTCGGATTCTTCGGTGCGGGCGGCCTGCCCCTGGTGGCCGTTGAGCAGGCCTGTAAGGAGGTCACAGCGGCGCTTGGCGATGCTCCTTGCGGCTTCAACCTCCTCCACAACCCCGTCGAGCCACACGTGGAGGAAGCCACCGTCGATCTCTACCTGGCCCATGGCATCCGCCGGGTGTCGGCCAGCGCCTACATGCGCCTGACCCGCGCCGTGGTGCGGTACCGACTGCATGGCATCCACGCCGGCACGGATGGTCGGCCGGTCTGCCCCAACAAGGTCTTCGCCAAGGTGTCCCGGGCCGAGGTGGCCGAGCCCTTCATGCGGCCGGCGCCAAAGCGGCTCGTGGAAGACCTGGTGACCGAGGGCCTGCTCACGGCCGAGCAGGCCGCGCTGGCGGCTCAGGTGCCCGTCGCCGAGGACGTGACCGCCGAGGCCGACTCTGGTGGTCACACCGACCGACGGCCCCTGGTGGTGCTGCTCCCGACCCTGCTCGCGCTCCGCGATCGGGTCTCGGCTGAAGAGGGCTACGGCGCCCGCGGCATCACGGTGCGTGTCGGTGCAGGTGGTGGCCTGGGTGACCCCGCCAGCGTGGCGGCGGCATTCACCATGGGGGCCGACTACGTGTTGACGGGCTCCATCAATCAGTCCTGCATCCAGGCCGACAC
>JAERSX010000586.1 GCA_016845285.1 Deltaproteobacteria bacterium
GCTGGTGTTGATGGAGCTGTCGGTGTCGTCGCAGTCGCTGCCGCCGTAGGCGTCGCTGTCCTCGCCGTCGCCGTCCGCGTCGTAGTCGCTGGCCTCGTCGCAGTCCTGGTCGGTGCCGTCGTACCAGACCTCCGTCGCGCCCGGGTTGATGTCTGCATCGAGGGGATCGCAGTCGCCGTCGTCGTAGAGGTAGCCGTCGCCGTCGTAGTCGTAGGTGCTCGTGGCGTCGATGCCACTGCTACCGTCCACGGCCCCACACCCCGCCGTGCCACCGGTCACGGTGACCGCGCAGGTGGTGGCCGAGGTGTCGTAGAACTGCTTGACCACGCCGCCGCCGCCGCCGCCGCCGCCATCATCGGTGGACCCACCGTCGCCGCCGTCTGCCGCGATGGTGCCGGTGCACTCGAGCTCGTTGGCGATGAGCAGGACGCCACCGCCGGCCCCTCCGCCCTGGGCGTCGTTGTTGGTCAGGTCGCCGTCGTCACCCAGCGTGGTGATGGTGCCCGCCATGGTGATCGTGGGCGCCACCAGGGTGATGGCGCCGCCTCCAGCAGGCCCGGTCCCGCCGCTGTCGCCGTCGGCAGACCCAGCCGCCCCGCCAGCCGAGCCCATGTCGACGCTGTCGCTGGTGCTGTCGCCGTAGGCGGTTCCGCCAGCACCGTCGGCCGAAGAACAGTCGTCTCGGGTGCCCGTGCCGCCGTCGCCACCGTGGGCACCGCCACCGCCGCTGTCGCTGCAGCACGAGCCGCCCTCGCCGCCACCGGGACCGTCGCCGTCACTGTTGGAGACGCCCTGGTAGCCGGCGCCCGTGGCCACGATGGACGAGCTGCTGTCCACCTCGATCTCACCGGTGGCCTCGAGGATCAGCGTGCCCGTCGTGCCGCTTCCGTCGTAGTCGGTGACGATGAGGGTCCCGCCGTTGATGACGTAGATGTTGTCGTAGCTCTGGGATCCATCCACCGTGCTCGTCGATCCATCGACGGTCAGATCGGCGGCGAGGGAGAGACCGACGAGGGCGAAGAGTACTGGCGACATGCGGTGTCCGGGTGGCGTGGCTGCACCATGGTACCCACCAGACCCGTGTCCTCGCAGATGACGGCTGCAACAACCATGGTGGTTCTCGTCTCTGCAGCACGCCGGCAGAGGGCCGAGCAGCGGTATGATCACCGCCATGACGTCTCGACTCTTGCCTCTCAGTGCGCTGCTCCTCACCGCTGCGGCATGCCAGATGAAGGGGGACTCAGGGACGGAGGCTGTCGGCTCAGAGGACTCCAGCGACACGGACGGGTCTGGGGACAGCGAGAGCGACGACACCGCTGACAGCGAGGGCGACAGCGAGGACGACAGCGGGAGTGAGCGCGTGAAGTGCGGCCCGGACGCGCGCGAGTGCGGCGAGCAGAGCCAGCGCGATCTCCTGGCGGGACAGCGGGTGGACGCCGGCGATGTCTTCCTGGAGAACGACGACACCACCTTGACCGTCACCATCCAGACCGAGTCGAACTGGCTGCTGGAAGAGGTGCACCTGCACGTGGCAGACCGTCAGGGTGCCATCCCCACCACCCTCGCCGGAGACCCGATCCCCGGGCAATTCGACCACCAGTGGGCGGGGCTCACAGACACGGAGCTGGTCGCGGAGATCCCCCTGGAGGACATCCCCCACGACGTGAGCTGCGGAGATGATCTCGTCATCGCCCTGCACGCGGTCGTGGTCCGGTCGGTCAGTGGCGTAGAGGATCGAGAGACCGCCTGGGGCTGCGGTCGGCAGGCACCCGGTCGGCACTGTGCCATGTACATCGACACATCCGTGGCGTGCTGTGACTCGGATCCCGATCCCCAGCCGGTCTGCGACAAGACCTCGGTCAAGGATGTCCTCGACCCCACCTCGGGCTCCTTCGTGGGCAACGAGGGACCTGATCAGTTCCTGGAGCTCGGCACCGGCACGCTCCAGGAGACCGTCGATGCCGCCGAAGACCACAACGACGACGGCTACATCATCGTGATGGTGCGAAAGGACGACAGCGGCGAGGCCGGCGGCACCACGACCGAGTCCCTCAACATCCAGGCCCAGTACGACGAGCCCTTTGCGCTCATCGGCTGCAGCGTGACCCTCGAGGATCCGGACCTCACCGACGGCCTCCCCACCGCTCGCGTCGCGGCCTCGGCGGACAGCCCAGGCGAGCCCGCCATCTTCGTCATGGACGTTCACGCCAGCGGCAGCGACGGGGATGGCTGGGTCATCGAGGGAGACCAGCGAACCCTCCGCAACTCACGCGCACTCGACAACGGTGGGGCCGGGATCCGCGTGGTGGGCGACCACAACCTCATCCACAACAGCCCGGAGATCTCGGGCAACGCCGAGGGGGTGGTGATCGAGGGAAGCGACAACACGCTGTCCGACTGTGAGGTCGTGGCCAATGCCGGTGTGGGGGTGACGGTGAGCGGTGATCGCAACCAGCTGCACGGAAACGACATCGGCACCCCCAACCGAGGAAACGGCGACGACGGCCTCCAGATCAGCGGGGACGGTGACGGTGATGGCGGTGTGCTCGAGCTCTCCGAGAACGTCGTCGAGGAGAACGAAGGGATCGGCATCTCCATCACGGGATCCGGCCACCAGCTCGGGGGCAACGAGAGCGGTGACCGCGAGGGTGGAACCGGCGACAACGTGGGCTGTGAGTACGAGGTGGCGTCCGGAAACCACGACGCCGGGGACAACGAGGCGAACGGTGAGTCAGTGGGCACGGGAAGCGGCGACTTCCCGAGCGGGTGTCAGGGCTCTCCCTGAGGCTTGCACCGGCTGCGGCCCGTGGGCCTCACCGAGGTCAGCCACGGCGAGCAGGCAGTGAGGTCCCCCGCCCGGGTCAGGGGGTCAGGCGACTCAGGTGCCGCTCCGCCACCGCCGCGACGAGTGCATCGGGGTGTCGTGAGGCCGCTTCGATGAGGTCTCGTCGAGGGGGGTCGACGCGGGCTGCAGCCTCGACGAGGACGAGCACCGAGTCGGCCTCCTCCACACGGCTCGTGACCCGTCTCATCTCACCCAGGTACCAGATGCGATGGTGGTCACCGAGGCCCTCGGAGGCAACGGACCAGACCGGCAGGTCTTCGGGCTGGCCTGGGGGCAGGACTGATGGGGTGCGTGCCCCACGCCTCAGGAGCACGTCGTCGAGGCTGGCCTGAGCTGCCGCCAGATCTGCCGGAGGAGGCGTCCGAGACACCACCGCGACGGCCAGCGCTGCACGCAGGTGAGGCATCCATCGCGCATCCACGTGATCTGCCGGGTTGCCCGTGAGCTCCTGGCCGTGGCCGACCGACGCATGCATGCTGCGCGCCCAGGCCTGACGCACCACGTCTGCACCGAGGTCCGGGTCCTGCCCCGCGATGGGAGCACCGAGGGCCTCGAGGGCCTGGGCGTGTGCGTGCCAGTGCTCGGAGGCTTCCATGTCGACGGCAGGAGCCGCCTGGGCGATGGCGTGCATGAGGTGGGAGACACAGCTCGCCCGAAACCGACCCGCGCTCAGACAGAGATGGGT
>JAERSX010000587.1 GCA_016845285.1 Deltaproteobacteria bacterium
GCGCAAGACGGCGGCGAGGCGACCCACGGTGGTGGCTTCGAAGCCGGCACCCTTGCCCAGGAAGTGGGTGGAGATGCCGTGTCCATCGAGCTCGGCTTCGATCCAGCCCCCCGCGGGGCCGCCCAGAGCCACCACGCTGACCCGGTGTCCCTGGGCCTGGAGCTCGCGGGCGAGCAGCGCCACGATGCGCCCGGCCCCGCCGACGCCCAGGGTGGGCACGAGCTGCAGGATGTGCACTCAGACCCTCCGCAGCCGGGGCAGATCTCGGGGATGCCAGGCACCGCTGAGCAGGCCCACCGCAGCGTAGATCGCCACGCCCACCGCCACCTGCAGGAGCACGTGCACCGGGGGCAGCAGCAAGAGGCCTCCTGCCATGAGGGCCGCGGGCAGCGCCACCCGCAGCAGGGTCTGGCCCGTCCGGAGCCCGGTGACCAGGGGACGGATGTGCCAGCGGAACCAGACGGCCAGGGCGACCTCGGTGAGCAGGGTGGTGGCGGCGGCGCCGGCGGCCCCCCAGGTGGGGATGACGGCCAGGTTGGCGCCCAGGTTGAGCAAGGCGGCGAGGAAGACCCCGCGGGTGCGGTCGTCCTGTCGATTGAGGGTCGACAGGGTCATGGCGTAGCCGTTGTTGAGGAAGCGCAGGGGCAGCAAGGGGGCCATGATCACGAAGGGCAGGGCGCTCACGGCGAACTCGGCGCCACCGAGAAAGACCATGAGCTCTTCGGCCACGAGAATTCCGCCCACCGCCGCGGGCACGCTCACCGCCAGGAGCATGCGGCTCGCGAAGTGAAGCTCGGTGCCTGCGGCCACCCGGTCGCCGAGGTGGCGGGCCATGCGCGGGTAGATGCCGGTGGTGAGCGTGTTCGCGAGCACCGGGAACAGGGCGATCAGCATCACCGCGCCCCGGTAGACACCCACCTCGTGATCGTCCTTCAGCACGGCCAAGAGCAGCACATCGCTGCTCAGGTACACGCTGCCGAAGAGCAAGTTCAGCCCGAAGGGGACGGACTCGACGACGAGTGCGCGCACCTCTGGCCAAGACGTGCGCATCGAGGGGATGCCGAGGTGGCGGCGGTAGCTCAGCCAGAGCAGGCCCAGGGTGACGACTGCGTCCAGGGCCTGGGCCACGAAGACCGAGACCAACCCCAGATCGAGGAACAGGAAGAGGGCCGTGGCGCTGACCAGGGTGGTGCGGCCCGCGATCTGGGCGCGCACGCTGAACCGCATGCGGCGGGCGGCGTGGAAGGCAGCCTCGGGCACCATGGCCAGGGTCTGGACCCCCATGGCCAGGCCACCGAGGGTCGCGGCGGCGAGCACGACCGGTCGGCCGTCGAGGGCCAGGGCCGCGCCCACGATGGCCAGGAGCGTCAGAGCCGAGAGACCCAGGGTGGCGACGGTGCCGGTGGCGACGAGGCGATGGGCCCGCTCGGGTTCGCGTGCCAGCTCTCGGTTGATGAGCCGGTGCATGCCCAGGCCGGCACCCCAGGCCCCCAGGCCCACCAGGGTGACCACGTAGCCGTAGGTGCCGAAGCCCTCGACGCCCAGCACCCGCATGAGCATGACGTTGACGCCGAGGCCGGCGCCGAGGCGGACGAGCTGGCCCAAGGCGAGCGCCACCAGGTTGCCGCCCCGACCGCGTCGTGGGGGTGCCTCAGCTGGCGGGGACACGGGGCTCCTGGGCCTGGTAGGCCAGCGCCAGCGACACGCCCAGCACCAGGTAGGCCATGGAGAAGGTGAGCAGTCCGAGGGTTGCCGCCATGAGCGCGACCGCCACCAGGCTGAGCGCGGCGCCGACCACCCGGTGGCGTGCCCGCAGGTCGTGGGCGTGCTGGTAGGCGCGGTACAGCGTCAGTCCCACGACCCCCATGAAGATCAGGACGGGCACGAGGCCGAACAGGCCCTGCTCGCTGGCGATCTCGAGGTAGGTGTTGTGGGCGGGACGGAAGCGACCGTCGACCGAGATGAAGCCGCTGGCCCGCTCGAAATTGCCAGGTCCAGCCCCGACGAGCCAGTTCTCCAAGAAGAGATCCTGGGCTTGTCGGAGCAGCTCGGTTCGTTCGTTGAGGCTGGAGTCTCGTACGACGGCCCGGCCCGACAGGGTGTCCAGGAGAGCTCGGAAGCGAACGATGACGGTGTCCAGCTTGGTCATGAACGGGGCGGCCAACAGACCCGCGCCCGCACAGGCGGCGAGCTCTCCACGCCGACCCCAGAGGAGCCAGAGCACCCCGGGACCGACGAGCAGACCGGCGACCAGGGCCGAGCGCGAGCCGGTGAGCAGGACCGCCAGCGGAGCCAGCCCGATGATGGCCATGCGGAGTGGGCGCACGGCTGGGTGCTCGTCGTCGACGAGGGCACCCAGGATGAGGGGGGTGATGAGCAGCACCAGGGTGGCCCACTCGTTGGCGTCTCCGAAGGTGCCTGTCGCGCGTGCGGCCTCGCCCGCTCCACTCCGTTGGCCGATGAAGGACGCGGCGAGTGCGGCCATCCAGGCAAGGCCCAGCAAGCGAAAGAAGGCCTGCAGCGCCCGCTCGGCAAGGGCCGCATAGACCAGTGCCACCATGACCGTCATCATGGCCAGGCCCATGAGGGCGAAGCGGCCGTGTTTCATGGAGCCGGCGATGGCCAGGGTGACGCCGGTGGCCGCCACGCAGGCCAGCATCGCGCTCAGCACCGGGTGCCAGCGGAGTGGCCGTGTGCGGGTCAGCAGGACGTGGACCGCCCACATCCCGAGACTGCCCAACACCGCGAGCTTGCTGGCCGTGATCGGGAAGCGGGCCACGTCCACCCCGGTCACCCCGAGCTTGTCGAACAGGATGCTCACGAAGATGAGGCCGATCATCGCGGGTGGCCAGGCCAGGCAGCCGAGGGCCACTGCGGCGCCCACCACCGCCAGCGGCACCAGCACGGGCTGCTGGGTCACGGCGACACCCAGCAGCAGACCCAGCGCAATGGCGACGCCACCGCGGTCTTGGGCGAGGCGGTCTAGTACGCGGATCACGGGGCCGCCGAGGCTAGGTGGCGGCGAAGCGCTCGGTGCGCGGCCGATCGTCGTAGTAGGTCGAGCCGTAGCGGGAGATGTCCTTGCTCGTGGGCGCGTCGTTGAGGATGACCCCCAGCACCGTGGCACCCCCGCGGGACAGATCGCGGATGGTCTTGTCGGCCAGCTTGTGGTCGACGAGGCCGCTCCGGACCACCACGCAGATCCCGTCCACCTGGCGGCCCAAGGTCATGGCGTCGCTCACCAAGGCAGCGGGGGCGGAGTCCACGATGACCACGTGGAAGGCCTTCCGGAGGTGGGTCAGCAGCTTGGGCATGGCGTGCGAGGACAGCATCTCGTTGGGGTTGTCTACACGGGTACCACAGGGAAGGACGTGCAGGCCGTCGATGATGGTCTTGTGGATGATCTGCTTGGGCGTGGCATTTCCGGCGAGCAGATCGCTCAGCCCAGGGGACTGGGGCAGCTCGAAGATGGAGTCGAGACGCGGCCGGCGGAGGTCGGCGTCGATGATGAGGGTGCGGGCGCCCAGCTTCGCAAAGGCGATGGCGAGGCCGGTGGCGGTGCAGGACTTGCCCTCTCCCGGCACGCTGCTGGTGATCAGGATGGTGCGGCCCAGCCCGGGGGCGACGAAGGTCTGCAAGAAGGACCGGATGCTCCGGAAGGCCTCGGAGGTGAGCGATCTGCTGTAGAGGTGGCTGTAGAGTGCCCGCTCGTTCTCGGGGACTTCCTTGGGAAGCGACGGGACCGCACCGAGCAAGGGCATGTCGAGGTGGGCAGCCACGTCGCGGGCCGTGACGATGGTGTCGTCGAGCCGATCGCGCAGCAGGGCCAGCCCGAGGCCCCCTGCGATCCCGACCGCCAGGCCCATGATCAGGTTCAGGGGGATGTTGGGCTTGCTCGGCCGTGAGGGCGGGAGGGCCTCGTCCACGATGCGTACGTTGTTGAGGCGGGTGCTGGCCTGGAGCTCGACCTCTGCTTCCCGCTCGCCGAGGGAGCCGAAGAGCCTCTTTGCACGGTCTTCTTCGGCCTTGAGGGTGTCGTACTCGTCCTCGAGCCGCTGCTTGTCGAGGAGCTCGATCTTGACCCGATCGATCTCCCCTTCGAGCTCGCTCTCCTGTCGCCGCAGCGTGTCCACCTGGGAGCGTTCGCTCTGGACGTTGCGCGCCACCTCGGCGGCGATGATGTCCTCGACTCGCTTGATGCGGGCGACCGCCTGCTGATGCTCGGGGTGCTTCTCGCCGTAGCGGGCGAGCACGTCGGCATTCTTGGTGACGATGGTGGCGTGCTCCTTGGCCATGGCTTCGAGTGCCGGGTCCTGGAACATGCCGATGAGCACCTGGGTCTCGCCCTTGGCCAGCAGGCGCTCGTGGTTCCGCAGGCTCCCTTCGAGGAGCTTGCGCTGGGTGGTGGTCTCGCTCAGGGCCTTCTGCAGGGTCTCGAGCTGGGTGCTGATCCCGTCGACGGCCTCATCGACGTCGGCGAGATCGTGCTCTTCCTTGAAGGCGCGCACCTTGGCCGAGGCGCTGTCGAGCTCGCTGCGTGTGGAGTCGGCCTGGCCCTCCAGCCACGACTGCGTCTTCTGTGCAGCGTCCGTGCGCCACTTGAGGTTGCTGTCCACGTAGACGGCACTGATCAGGTTGGCCAGGAGCGCGGCCTTCTCGGGATCGGTGTGGGTGACCTTGATCTCGACGAGCTGCGTGTCCTCACGGGGGGCCACGTACATGCTGTCTTTCAGGATGCCGAGGCTGCTCGGGCTGGTGTCGAAGTCGGTGTGTCCGCGCTGGTTGTAGAGCTCGACAACGGACTGTCGCACGCTCCGACTGAGGATGATCTGGATCTGCGTGCGGGCCCGGTCCCGGCTCTCGAGGTATCCGCCGTCGTCGTACTTCACGACCTCGTTGACCTCCATCTCCTGGCCTGCGCGGGGCATGAGCTGGATCAGCGAAGTGGCCGTGTACTCCTTGGTGGCGAGCAGGCTGGCGACCAGCGTAGCGGTGAGTGCTGCCCCCAGCACCGCAAAGAAGGTGCGTCGCTGACGGCTCAGGGCCAGGATCAGGGCGTCGAGGTCGAAGCCACGGACGCTCGAGGACGTGTCGGACAGAGAAGCTCCTGCGCAGACCGCTCTCTGATGGTCTACCACGAGCAAGGGGCCGGCTTCGAGCACAAGGAGGTAGCCTCGGCTGGGCTGAGGCCCCACGAGGAGGTCGATCCTGCCCCGCTACTACATCACCGGTGGCCGTCAACGGGAGAGCACCCTGCTGACCCGTGACGAGTGGCACGCCTATGACAAGGGGGTCCTGCTGGAGCTCGACACCGACGCGGACGCGGTCCGTACGGTGCTGGCCTACGCCTCACCGTCGGGGCGCCGCCCCGCCGAGCGTGCCTCGCACGTCTTCAAGGCGGGCTCCTGGGACGGTGCTCATCTGTTGCTCTGTACCCAGACAGAGGTGGTGGTCTTCGACCCGGCTGCCGAGCGGGTGGTCCGGACCTTGAGCCACCCCTGGTTCAACGACGTGCACCACGTGGCGCGCATCGACGGCCACCTCCACGTGGTCTCCACGGGCCTGGACGCGGTGCTGGTGCTCGATCCCACCCGCGAGGAGGCGGGGGAGGCCGAGGTGATCGCGGTCCACAGCGCCCTGGCCTCCGGCCCCTGGGATCGCTTCGACCAAGACACCGACTACCGCCTGGTGGCCACCACCAAGCCCCACGGTGCCCACCCCAACTTCGTGCTGCAGCATGGCGGCCAGCGCTGGCTGAGTCGCTTCGAGCAGCGCGACGTGCGTGGCGTCGACGACCCCAGCCGTGTGGTCCGCCTCGCCGATGACCCCGTGCACGATGGGGTGATCCATGAGGCAGAGGCATGGTTCACCGTGGTCTCTGGCGAGGTGGTGGTGGTGGATCTCGACGCGGGCTGCGTGGTGCGACGCTACGACCTGACGACGATGGATCACCCCGCCGGGGTGCCCCTGGGATGGTGCCGCTCCATCCTCCACGACGGCCCCACGTTGCTCGGCTTCAGCCGCTTGCGGCCCACCAAGCTCAAGCAGAACCTCGCCTGGCTCCGCAAGCCCCTCGGAAAGGCGCCGGAGCCCCTGCCCACCCGCGTCGTCGCCTACGACCTGGTCCGGGGTCGGAAGCTCCAGACCTGGTCCCTCGAAGACCACGGGATCTCCAGCATCTTCAGCATCCTCCCCGGCGAGCCTCCCCATGCCCACTGAGCGGCCCCATGGCGGCGATCGCGGCGTCTTCGTGCTCAGCCTGGACTTCGAGCTGGTCTGGGGCTCCCGCGATCTCGCCGACGATCCCTCGGCGCTGGTGCGTGCGTCCCACCGGACCCGGGCCGAGGTCTTCCAGCAGCTCCTCACCCTGCTCACAGACCACGACATCGTCGCCACCTGGGCCACCGTCGGGCATCTCTTTCGAGACCGCTGCGGCACGGCGCCCGACCCGCCGCCCGACCATGCCTGGTGGTCGCGGCCTTGGTTCTGGGGCGTGCCCGAAGGCACCGAGGCCGAGCACCCCGCCTGGTGTGGCCGATCCCTCGTCGAGGCGCTCCGAGACGCCGGCCAGGAGGTGGGCAGCCACAGCTACTCGCATGTGATCTTCGGAGATCAAGGCTGCTCTCGGCAGACCGCCGAGGCGGAGCTGGTGCGTGTCGTCGCCGAGGCGGAGGCGCTGGGGCTGGAGCTCCGCTCCTTCGTCTTCCCCCGGAACATCCCGGGCCACGTCGACCTGCTGGCACAGCACGGCTTCACCTGCTGGCGACCCCAGGAGCCCACCTGGTACCACCGGCACCCCGTGCCTCGGCCCCTGCAGCGTCTCGCCCACCTGGCGGAGGTGGCCACGGCCCGCCGTCCACCCACGGTCATGCCCAGCCGCGACGCCCACGGTCTCTGGTGCATTCCGGCGTCCGGTACCTTCCTCCCTCTCGAGGGCGTGCGGCGGGCCATCCCCGCTCGGCAGCGGGTCCTGCGCTGCATGCGTGGCATCGACGAGGCCGTCCGGAACGGGCAGATCTCCCATCTCTACCTGCACCCGGTGAACGGGGCCGCGAACCCCCGCGTCTACCTGGACGCCCTCGCCCAGGTCTTCTCCCACGCGGCCCGGCTCCGGGACCAGGGCAAGCTCGACATCCTGCCCATGGCCGCGCTCGCGGCGCGGGCCGAGGCGGCCTCGGGCTGAGCGCTGTGGCCGACCGGGGTCGAGGTCGACGCGGTGTTCAGCTTCCGGGCCGCAACAACACCGTCTGCACGGTCTTCAGCATGATGATCAAGTAGAGGACGGGGTTGAGTTCCTGGATGGCGTAGAGGTCGTAGCAGAGCTTCTCGGCGGCGTCCTCTTCGGTCGCGCCGTAGCGGTAGTTGACCTGAGCCCAGCCCGTGACCCCTGGCTTCACCGCGAAGCGGAGGCTGTAGAAGGGGATGCGCTCCTTGAGGTCTCGCACGAAGTGGGCCCGCTCCGGCCGAGGGCCCACCAGGGACATGTCCCCGCGGAGGATGTTCCAGAACTGGGGGAGCTCGTCGATGCGAGAGCGACGCAGGAA
>JAERSX010000588.1 GCA_016845285.1 Deltaproteobacteria bacterium
CACCCGATGCGCCAGGGCAGGAGCCAGGCCACCAGACGAAGCCCCACGTCCACGCCCGCCGCCAGCCAGGTGACCCGATCGGTGGCCTCTGCGCCCAGGCCCGTCTCGACGTTCACCGACACGGCATGGCCCCAGAACTGCCACGTGCCGTGATCCCAGCGACAGTAGGCAGCCCAGGCACCGATCACGAGCGCCAGAGGGACCCATGCCCGCACCAGGCGCAAGATCCGATGGGGGCGCCCGAGCGCATGCACGGCGAGCACGGGAGCGAGAATCAGCGCCGCCTCGAAGCGCACGAGGAACGCGAGCCCAGCCAAGGCTCCAGCGAGGGCCAGACGCTCGCCACGGAGCGCGACCAGCATGCCAAGTAGCCACGCGGCGTAGAGGGGCTCGCGCAGCGATGAGGCAGCGTAGAGCGCGTACTCCGGCTGGAACGCGAGCAGGAGCCCGGCGACCCAGGCGACCTTCCGCCCACCGACCATGTCCGACAGCCACGTGGCAAGGCCGAGGCCCACCAGGCCGCCCAGCATGGAGGCGCCGCGAGCGGCGATCACCGTGTCGTCCACGAACGCCAGCAGGACCGCACCGGCCGCGTAGTAGCCGGGCATGTGGTTCATGTCGTAGTGGAGGAAGCCGCCATCGAGCACCCCTCGCACCATGGCGAGGTTGCCGTAGTCGCTCTCCTCCCAGCCGGCGTAGCGGCCCATGAGCCAGAGGCGCCAGATCGCCCCCACCACCACGATCACGCCGACGAGGACGGCACGAGAGCGGGGCCGGGGAGGACTCACCCTCCGATCATCCCATCAAGAGGCCTACACGTCGTAGAGCAGGGGCTCCTTGGGGAGGTTTTGCAGGGCGCGTTCCAGGATGGCAACCGCTGAGGCCTCGAGATCCCTGAAGCGCACTCCGCAGCCGGTTGCGCAGCCGTCGTCGTCGGTCCGGTGCCACCGGACCTCGCCGGAGAGGCAGATGGGCTCAGCCTCGTCCAGCTGCAGGAGGAGCGTCACCTCTGCACCCACCGCAGGCGGGCTCAAGGTGGACACGAACACTCCACCTTCTGAGATGTTCTCTGTCATTCCGACGAAGAGATTGCTCTCCGAGGAGAGGGAGATGTTGGCGCGCAGGGCGACACGGGCGTGGCTGCGTCGGAGAGCAGCCTCTTGTTCCTGCCGAATGGCTTCGAGGCGAGACGCCTCTCGAATCATGGCCATCTCTTCGGATGTGGGGGCGATCCAACCGGTCATGCGTAGGCTCCTTGGCGTTTAGCCTTCCAGCGGTGTATCGGAAGGCCAGTGCCGTCCCATGAGCCCGCAGTGAGTGCTACTTCGAGAGCTGGGCTGCGCTCCGCGCGGCCACGTAGCGGTTTCGCGCGTGCAGAGGACGGTGTGGCCCTGCACTACAACATCGTGGGACAGGGCCCCGTCATCGCATGCTGCAACGGTGTGGGGGTGGGAACATTCTTCTGGAAGTACCTGGCAGAGCACTTCCGAGATCGCTTCACCATCGTCATGTGGGACTACCGAGGCCACGGGCGCAGCCGGCGCGGCCTCGACCCCGCGACCGCCGACCTGAGCATCAGGCGCCACGCCGACGACCTGGCCCACGTGCTGGAGCAGGGCCTGCCCGGCTGCGGGCCGGCCATCCTCATCGGGCACTCCATGGGCTGTCAGGTTGCGCTCGAGACACGCCGTAGGCATCCGCACCACTGCGCAGCCCTGGTGCTGGCCCTCGGCACTGCTGGCCGCACGCTGCACACCTTCATGGACTTCGAGCCATCCTGGATGATCTTCCGGGTGGTCCGGCACCTGGTCATGGGCGCAGGTCCAAGCGTGAACCAGGCCGTTCGCCCGGCTCTCGAGAGCCCCCTGGCCTGGTGGGTCACCACGCGCCTCAGCCTGGTCGACCCTGTCTACACCCGTCGCGAGGACATGGTTCCCTACCTGGAGCACCTCGCCAGCATCGACCTGCGGGTGTTCGCACAAGCCGTCGTCTCATGCGATGAGCACGACGCCTGGGACCTTCTCCCCGAGCTCGACCGCCCTCTGCTCGTCATCGCTGCCGAGAACGACAAGTTCACACCCTTCTGGTGCTCGAAGAAGATCGTCGACACCGTGGAAGGCGCCGAACTCCTGATGCTCGCAGACGCCAGCCATGCCGCCCTCATCGAGCAGCCCGAGACGATCAACCACCGCCTCGAGCGCTTCTTCCGCGAACGAGGGCTCGCGGACAACGACTGAGGACGCACGAGTGATCGCCCTGTCGATTCAGGCCAGGGCGCGACGCTCGGCCTCCGCCTTGAAGCGCTCCAGCGTGCGGGGCAGAGCCGTCTCGACGAGGCTCCGGATGATGTTGCCCGGCACATACATCCCCACCTGCACATCGATGCCGTAGGTGGCGCGCGTGCGGGTGCCCCCGTCCAATGGCTCCAGGGTCCACGACCCGTCGTTGGAAGCGAAGACACCCTCGACGAGAGACCACCGCAGCACTCGGTCACCGTCTTGTTCGAGGCGGAGGGTGTATTGAAGGGAGCGGATGACGCGCACCGTGAACCGGACCTCCCATGCCGCGCTCTCTCGAAGCACCACCTCGGTCTGCTGGGTCTCCGGGAGGAAGCTCGGGTAGGAGGCAAAGTCGACGATGGTGGCCATCATCTGGCCCGGCGTGACCTCCACTTCGATCTGGCGACTGAGCGATGGCACGTCAGCTCCGACGACGACGACGACGGCGACGACGGCCTCCCCGGCCTTCGCCCTGGGCCGGCGCTCCCGGAGGGGGCGGAGGTGGCTCACCCAGCCAGTCACCCCAGCGAGCATGGATGGCGTTGGCCAGCGGCCTCGCTCGGCGAAGACGCGGGTCACGCTCGAGGATGCGGAAGGCCTCGGAGCGGGCGCGGAGTAGCAGCTCTCGATCCCGCGGGGGGTCGGCCCATTTGAAGGTAGGGGCCTCCGCGGCGCGCTCTCCCAGCAGCGCAGCGGCCCCTCGGAGCTTCAGGTCGTGCTCGGCGAGCCGGAAGCCGTCGCGCTCCTCCACCACCTTGCGCACCATGGCGCTCGCCTCACCTGCAGGACGGTCCGAGAGGACGAAGGAACAGCTGCCCTGGCGATGGCCGTACCCGACGTGTCCGCGCAAAAGGTGCAGGCGGGTGACCTCGTGCATGTCGGCGTACTCGACCACGAGCACCGTGGCGTTGGCGACCGTGGGAGCGTCCTCGATGTGGGTGGTACAGACCAGGACGTCGATGCGGCGCCGCTGAAAGTCATCAAAGACCTTGGAGCGGTCTTCACGGCTCATCGTCGAGCAGTAGACCCCGATGCGGGCACCGGGGAAGGCGTCGGCGTTGAGCGCGCGGGCCATTGCCAGCGCATCGTCCAAGCTCAGCAGGTCACGGCCGTCCTTGACCGGGAAGACCACGTAGGCCTGCTCCCCGGCCTCGACGAGCTCGCGAGCGCGCTCGTAGGCGTCGGAGCGCTCCTCCGCGGTGAACACCTTGGCCGACACTCGAGGCGGGTCGAGCACGGGTACGACCGAGACATCGAACTCGCCGAAGACCGTGAACGCCAGGCTCGAGGGGATGGGCGCACGAGTCACGACGAGTAGATCGGGCGTCGCGGCCTTGCGCTGCAGGGACGCTGGCAAGACCGTGCCGAAGGGACCACGCTCTTCCACCACGACAAGCCCGAGGCGACGCCACTCCAGCTTCTGATCCAGGAGGCTTCGGGTGCCATAGACCACGTGCGCCTCACCACGGCGCAGAGCATCTGCCTGAGCGTGGTCGATGCGATCGCCCAACAGCATGGGTGACAGGCCCACGGATCGCAGGATGTTCTCCGCGAAGAGAAAGCGCCGCTCAGCAGCGAGGGCATCGGGAGCGACCACCGCCACCTGGGCGCGATGCTCGGCCACGACGGTGGTGCTCAGCAGGGCGATGAGCCCCTTTCCGCCGCCGACATCGCCCTGGAGCAGCCGGGCCATGGGACTGCTCGACTGCAGGTCTCGGCGGATCTCCGAGAAGGCGATCTCCTGACCATCGTCGAGCTGGAGGTTGTGGAGGATCCCCACCTTGCCCACGGCATCATGCCGAGCCTTGTGGGTCAGGCCACGGCCATTCTCGCCACGGCCAGCGCGTTGGGCGATACCGAGCTGCAAGAGGAGCAGCTCTTGGAAGGCCATGCGGACACGCCCTCGCCCCGTGTTGTTGGACGGGAAGTGGGCGTCACGCAGGGCCTCGTCGAGGGGAAGCAAGCGATGACGATCGAGGACCGAGCTGGGCAGCAGATCCTTCAAGGTGCCCTGAAGCTCGGCGATGGCGCCGGCGACGAGTCCTCGGAGCTCCACAGAAGAGATGTCGCCCACCTCGTATCGGGGCATCCATCCGCTTCCACGACCATCCAGACCCACCGGCTCGCCCTCGTAGAGGAAGGGCCCGTCGTCGTCGAGCTCAGGCTGACCGATGAGCGCGAGCTCGCTCTCGACCCTCCACGCATGGAAGCCCCGAGGCGCCGCAGTGAGCCACCGGCAGGTGATGGTCTGGCCATCCTTGGCCTCCAGCACCACCTCCCAGCGTCGTCCTCCACCCGGCGTGAGCAAGGTGCAGCGGGTGCGAAGACGACCCCGGGCCGTGCGCGGCCCCT
>JAERSX010000589.1 GCA_016845285.1 Deltaproteobacteria bacterium
GCCCACCTCGGCCATGTCTTTCCCGATGGCCCGAAGCCCACGGGTCAGCGGTGGTGCATCAACTCGGTGTGCCTGGATCACCGCCCAGCGAGCGTCCCAGCGAAATAGAGACGTGACGAGGAGGCACTCCTGACACAGGACCCCGTCGGACCCCAGCCATGGAAGTGGGTGGCACTGGCCATGGGCGTGGGTATGGCCGTCGTCTTCCTGGGTGTGATCAAGGCATTCGTGCAGGGGCCGTCGCGCGAGGTGGACTGCCTCGTGATCTTGAGCAGCTCCTGCGACGCCGTGCCCATCGATCTCCGGGTCCGCAACGAGTGCACGCAGGACCTGGTCATCGAGGCTGCCGACCTCGTGCTCGTCGATGAGTTCGATGTCGCCGCACCCCAGACACGGACATCGCTACAGGCCACTCCAGCCCAGGTGCCCGCAGCCACCACCCTGGGTCTGGTGCTGTCCGGACCGGCCCTTCCTGCCATGCCGGGCAGCCCGTACTCCCGGCTGCGCATCGTCATCGACACGGCCATCGGGCCAGAGACACGAGCCGAGGTCGCCGAGACCACCTGCGAGCCCTCCTGAAGAAGGAGACGCGCTGCACCGCGCTGATAGACTCCGGCCTCAACCCGGAGTGGACATGGCCCCCCGTCGCAACAAGCCCGGTCTGGTGATTCCCTTGGTGGCGGGTGCCGTCCTGACGGTCGCCACCTCCGGCTGCGCCGACAAGAACGTCGCCACCTCGAACCCGCCGCCGCCAGATCCGCCGCCGACCATGAATCCTCCACCGCCCGATGGTCCCGAGACACCGCCTCCTGAGGAACCGAGCCTGCCCACCTGGGACGCTGTCGCCAGCGGTCACCCCGAGGGCGCCACCAATCCGCCCACACCCACGCTGCTCGTCTCCGAAGACGGCACCCGTTGCTGGAAGCAGTGGAACGATCCGAGGAGGTTCGATCGAGAGGCCGCGAAGCACGGCGGCAAGCTCGTCGCCGACGAGTCTGAAGCGGAAGGAGCCACCGAGGTGGCGTGTCCCGATCACGCCAAGGACGTCGTGGCCAGCTGGGCCGCCGCCTCTGCCGAAGGCGCGGCACCCGAAGGCGCGGCACCCGAAGGCGCGACCCCCGAAGGCACAGCCAACGAGTAGCCCACCGTGCAGAGTTCACAGCGCACCCTGAGCGAGTGGCGCAATCGAGTGGCCGCCGAGTATCGGTCCGCTGCAGTGACCGCCCAGGCGGTGCACTGGATGATCCAGGCTGGCCTGCCCGAGCACCTCGTGCGCGTGGGCCTGCGCATCGTGGCGGACGAGCTCGACCACGCCACCCTGAGCCACGACTGTCTGGTCGCCCTCGGAGGCACGGACGGAGCCATCCCCCTCGAGGTCTCCAGCATGGCGGCGCCCGTCGCTCCCGAAGGGGTCCTCGCCAGCCTGGTCGACACCATCGGCTCGAGCTTCTGCCTGGGTGAGACCTTCGCGGTGCCGCTCTTCGCCGCCATGCGGCAGCACAGCACCCACCCGGCCGCGCGGCCAGTCCTCGACCGGGTGCTCCAGGACGAGGCGGCCCACCGAGCCTTTGGCTGGGACACCCTCGACGTCCTCCTGGAGCTCGACGGGCCCGGTGTGCGGGGACGCATCGAAGAGCGCCTCCCCGTCTGGTTGGACGCCTTCGCCCGGTCCTACGCCATGTGGTCAGAGGCTCCTCCCCTGGAGCCTGCCGAGCGCGCAGCCGGCCTGCTCGACGGCGCCGACTACGCAGCCATCCACGACCGCGCCCTGGCAGAGGACATCGGCCCTCGCTTCGCACGTCGGGGCATCGCGATGCCAGGAGCCGACGCATGAGACGGCTCAGCCCGACCTTGATGCTCGTGGGCTGCCTGTCCGCACGGGCCGACGATCCCCTCCCCGTCATGGACGCCCTCGACACAGGCGCCGAGGCCGCACCGGATCCGCGCAAGGACCAGTGGCCCGTCACCGCCGTGCTCGATCCGGGTGCCCAGGTGCTCCGCCTACAGTGGGCCGCCGGTGTGGCCGAGCCCGAGGAGATTCCCTTCGAGGACGTGGTGCGCCTCGAGCGGGCCAGGCCCTACGAGAACCTGCCAGACGAGCTCGTCGCCCTGCTGGCCGATGGCCGACGGGTGCTCCTGAGCTACGGCGCCGACGTAGCCACCCATGCCGCCCTGGCGCCCGCCATGACCACCCTGCCCTTCAAGGAGCTCGCCTCCGGCGAGGGTCATGTGGTGACGCCCAGCTCGACGAGCCGCCCACCGCCCCGTTTCGCCGTCGGCAAGGGGCAGGGCTTTGCGATCACCTCGGCCGCGTCGGGCTCCCTCCAGAGCCTGGAGCCCACGGCCACGGACTCGGTCCGGCACCTGCTGACCCCCATCGACGAGGTCCGCCTCGACCGCGAGGGCGGTGGCGATCTCAAGCGCGAGGAGATCGAGCTGGGCATCAAGCAGAGCCTCGCAGGGGTGCGCGCCTGCTACGAACGCCAGCTCCAACGGGACCCAGCTCTCTCGGGCAAGGTCACCGTGAGCTTCGTCATCGACATCGACGGCAGCGTGAAGTTCGTCGCGGTCAAGAACTCGAGCCTGAACCATCCGGTGGCGGAGGCCTGCATCGCCGAGCACGTGGGCACCTTGCGCTTCGTGAAGCCGCGTGGTGGTCAGACCGTGGTTGTGAGCTACCCCTTCAAGCTGACACCCGGATAGCGCCGCAGAGGCGATCACTTTCACCCCGAGACAATGCAGGTGTCCCCGACTCGACACCGCCCCCTGGCCCATCTAGAAGCGGGGTCCAGGGAGGCTGGCATTGGCGAAGCGCGGAGCGCCCAGGGCAGAGCACATCGTGGTGCGGGGGGCCCGGGAACACAACCTGAAGGGGCTCGACGTCGACCTCCCGCGCGACGCGATGACCGTGATCACCGGGTTGTCCGGCTCGGGCAAGAGCTCTCTGGCCTTCGACACGATCTACCAGGAAGGGCAGCGGCGCTTCATGGAGTCGCTGAGCTCGTACGCACGCCAGTTCCTGGGCTCCATGGAGAAGCCCAGTGTCGACCGGGTGGAGGGGCTCTCCCCCACGCTGTGCATCGACCAGAAGACCGTCAACCGCAACCCGCGCAGCACCGTGGGCACGATCACCGAGATCCTCGACCACCTCCGCCTGCTCTTCGCCCGCCTGGGCACGCCCCGCTGCCCCGAGTGCAAGCGAGCCATCCGCTCCCTGTCTCCCGGTCAGATCGCCGACTCCATCCTGCGCGACCACGCCGGCGCCCGCCTCCACGTGCTCGCGCCCATCGTGCAAGACCGGAAGGGGGAGTACCGCAAGGAGCTGGCCGAGGCCCTGGCGGACGGCTTCCTCCGCGCCCGCATCGATGGCGAGCTGCGGTCTCTCGAAGAGGAGATCACCCTCGCTCGCTACGAGAAGCACACCATCGAGCTGGTCATCGATCGGATCCGCGTGCGGGCCGATCGACGATCTCGGCTGGTCGAGGCCGTGGAGCGGGCACTGCGCCTGTCCGGCGAGCTCGTGAGCTTCCTGGTCGACATGGGACAGAGCGGCGAGGACGGCGCCCCCGTACCCCCAGAGCACCTCCTCTACAGCTCCGAGCGCGCCTGCCCCGACCACGGCATCAGCATCCCCGAGATGGAGCCGAGGCTCTTCTCCTTCAACGCGCCCCAGGGCATGTGCGAGGACTGCAACGGCATCGGCTGGCTCGAAGACTTCGAGCTGGGCCTGCTCATCGACGTCGACGCCCCCTACGACCGGGCCCTGCGTCCGCTGCAGGAGGCCGAGCGCCTCCCCTTCAGCACCCTCAGCCGCGACGCGATCCGCCAGATCGGCCGCAAGCTGGGCATCAAGAGCGTGCGCACGAAGTGGCGGGAGCTCGAACCTGCCCAGGCCGCAGCCCTCCTCCTGGGCGCTCCCCTCACCTACCGCTTCGAGCAGAAGACGACCGACGGGGGCGGTCGGAGCCGCAAGGGCACGCGCACCTGGAGCGGGCTCCTGGCCATCATCAAGCACGTCTGGCACTTCACCCACCTGAAGCGTCTCAGGGCTTACCGTCAGCGCATCTCCTGCCCGGCCTGCGAGGGAGCCCGCCTCAACGCCGTGGCCAGGGCCGTGGACTTCCGCGGTGCCCACCTCCACGAGCTCAGCGCCCAGACCATCGACGACCTCGTGGCCTTCTTCGGTGGCGTGCGCCTCCGCGGCCCCGACAAGCTCATCGGCGGGCCCATCCTCAAGGAGATCCGCACCCGCCTGCGCTTCCTCACACAGGTGGGCCTGGGCTACCTCGCACTCGACCGCTCCGCCCGCACCCTGAGTGGCGGTGAGAGCCAGCGGATCCGCCTGGCCGGCCAGGTGGGTGCCGCCCTGCAGGGCGTGACCTACGTCCTGGACGAGCCCAGCATCGGTCTGCATCCCCGCGACCACGACCGCCTCCTCGACGCCCTGGTGGCCCTGAAGCACAAGGGCAACAC
>JAERSX010000590.1 GCA_016845285.1 Deltaproteobacteria bacterium
GGTCGAGCCCGAGGGCGTCGCGGCCAACCAGGGCTTCCTGCGCGACTCTGCCTACCTGTCCATCATCTTCGTGTCCGACGAGCAGGACTCCTCGCCCGATCCCATCCCCGACTATGTGCGGGAGCTCCAGAACACCAAGGGGAACCGCCGGGACTTCGTTCGCATCGGTGCGATCCTGTCCCTCGACCAGCTCGAGTGCCAGGACGACTTCGGCTCCCAGGTGGGCACCCGCTACATGCTCGCCACCGAGATGACCGAGGGCATGACCATCGACATCTGTGCCGAAGGAGACGACTTCGCCAACGACATCGTCGAGATGTCGCTCAACATCAGCCGGCTCCAAGAGGTGTTCTACCTGACGGAGACGGCGAGTCCGAACTCGTTGATCGTCGAGATCAACGAGGAAGAGGTGTCCTGCGACGCGGGGGTCTGGACGTACGAGAACCGGAACTACAACGGCAATGAGACTGGAGCCATCGTGTTCTCCCAGAGCACGATGCCGAGCCTGGGCGACAAGATCTCGGTCCGGTACAACTTCGGGTCGGGAAGCCTCGACGGCTTCTGCGAGGACTGAGAGATGCACCTCCCCACCTTCGTTCTCAGCGCCTTCTTGGGTCTCGGCCTGGTGGCTTGCAACACTCCCGAGGAGCAGGGGCCGCTCTCCGAGTGCCTCGACAACTTCGACTGCCAGGGCACGCAGGCCTGTCTCGATGGCACCTGCCAGGTCGTGGACTGCCTGAGTGACAACGACTGCCCCCTGGACACCTTGTGTTCCGAAGAGGCGGGCTGGGTCTGTGGCGATGGCTGCACCACCAGCGCCGACTGTCTGGCTGGCAAGGAGTGCACCGAAGACGGTGTCTGCGCCGAGACCACCTGCGAATCGCGCGACGAGTGCGGTGTGGGCGAGTTCTGTACCGATGGCGCCTGCGACTACCTCGAGGGCTTCTGCGACCTGTGCGATCAGGCCGACCCCGACAGTTGTCTCGAGGGATTTGTCTGCAAGCACTTCGAAAAGGAGAACGTGGACGCCTGCGTGTACTCCTGCGACATCACGCTGCCCGAGGCCAACAGCTACTGCCCCACGGGCTCGGAGTGCGTGGGCAGCACCAACGGCGAGGTCTGCAACGCGGGTTGCCCCGACCTGATCGCCGCAGGCTTCGTCAGCGGCTAGCTTCGAGCGGGGAGCAGGGCCCTACCGAATCGTCGCCAACGACAGGAAGGCAGGGGCGGGCGCACCGTCGGACAGCGCGAGCTTCAAGGTCACCTGGGTGTACTCCCGGAGTGCGATGAACTCGACCAGCTGACGGAAGCCGTCGCCAGCGGAGACCTCGCTGCCCTCGAGGCGGAAGCTGGTGCCGCCGAGACGACCGAGGGCCCCTTCGCAGACCAGGCGCAAGAAGCTGGACAGCGTGGCGCCGGGGCCGGCTCCCTGGTTCTTTCGCCTGCCTGCCGTGCGCGTGATGGAGCCCAGCGCTCGCTCGCTGATCCCCAGGCCCGCAGCGATGCGCACATCGCCCTGCAGTCCCTGGAAGGCCGTCCAGTGGATGCCGCTGGTGGCGTGGGGGGCCATGTGTACGTCCACCACACGGCAACCGATCACGCCGTGGCGGGGGAACATCAGTCGGGCTGACTGGATGAGCGCGTTGAGGACCGCTGGGTGCGGAGCCTGGGCCAGCTGGCTGGCCACGTTCCGCTCCACCTGGGACCGGTAGTCCGCGTAGCTACTCAGCAATGCCGCGAGCTGCAGCTCGGTGAGCACGCCGTCGTGCACCAGGGCATCACCCAGGAGCACATGGTCGGAGTCCTGGGCCTCCTGGAGCATGATCACGTCGCCCCGGTTGATGAAGCCCAGGGTGATGGCGATCTCGCCGAACAGGCGCTCGTCGGTGTCCTGACAGGCGCGCACCTGGTTGACCTGTTCCTCCGTCATCAGACCGGCTCTCATGGCGCGATCGCCGAAGCGGAGACGGGACTGACCCTGGCGGGCCAGAGCGCGGTCCACCTCGGCGGAGGTCACCTCGCCGAGGGTGACCAGGAATTCTCCGAGGTAGAGCGCTGCCATGGGTCCCTCGTCGGGATCGAGGAATGGTGAACAGGGGCAGAGGTGAGTGTAGAACGGAGACGGTCGCGCGCAGACTCTGGTGCGGACCGTACCCGTTCAGAGCCCCATGGGACCTGGATGATGGGCGATCTCGATGCGCTCTCCGGGGGCGAGAGGGGCCAGGGCC
Source organism: Deltaproteobacteria bacterium (assembly GCA_016845285.1). Lineage (GTDB taxonomy): Bacteria > Myxococcota_A > UBA796 > UBA796 > UBA2385 > BH17. The sequence goes on from JAERSX010000590.1 coordinate 2,229, forward strand.
ACGAAGCGCTCACCCTGCCAGAGGAGCAGGCTGAGGTCCTCGACAGGCATGTCCAGGCCGACACGCCAGGCGTTCGGGTACCCCCCGTCGTCGGCCTCGACGGTGAGCTGCATCACACCCGATCGCACGGTGCGCCCCGGGGCTCATGGACAGGGGCCGCCAGTGCGAGGGCAGGGCGTGGCCCTCCACCATCAGGGTGGCCGGCAGGTAGATGGCCAGACCAGGGAGACCACGGGGGGCCCGAAGGGAGACCGGCCGAAGAGTGCCTGATCGATGACGTGGCTCAGGGTGCTCAGGGTGCTGAGGAAGCGGG
>JAERSX010000591.1 GCA_016845285.1 Deltaproteobacteria bacterium
GTCGTATGACACGAGGCCCACGAGGCCCAGGGGCAGGCCGGCACCTGAGAAGTCGATGTGATCGACCTCGATGAGGCCGCCACGCTCCTCGGGGAGCGGACCGATCTCGTCGGGGTTGAGGCCTACACCGGCGTACTTCATGGGCACGTCTTCGGCGGGTCGACCGCAGGAGACGAGCACGAAGGCGCTCAGTGCGATGGCCGCACGGGAAGATGTGAGAGTCGGCGTGGACATGGAGGTCTCCTACCAGCCGGTGCCGAGACCGATGTAGACCCGCAGTCCGGGCTTTTCGGTCTCGTGGCTGAGCTCGTCGCCGATGGCGTTGTCGCTCGTGTCAGTGATGTCGTCGCCGTTCACGTCGCCGTAGCCACGGATCTCGTTGAACCCATAGGCGGCGCGGAGGAAGCTGTTCCAGGGCACGCCGTGGAACATGACGGTCTGGACCCGAAGCTCGGCGCTGGCGTCGAAGAGCATCCAGTTGCCGTTCTTGTAGGCGTAGTCAACGAAAGGGATCTCCCGTCGTACGTCCGCCGGGTCATAGGCGATCCGCTCGCCGTAGCGGCTGCGGTAGAAGTCATCCTCGTCTTCCGGTGGACGGTAGGACCACAAGTTACCCGCGGTTCCGCCGACCTGCGCGTACACACCGTGGAGGAACAGGGGTCCCACCTTTCGGCGCACGTGCTTGGCGATGGGGAAGCGGTAGGCCGCACCCAGGATGCCCATGGTCTCGCCCGACAGGCTGTAGGGCGGGAAGCCGGCGAACTGGGTGTTCGGACGCAGCGTGCCGTTGCCCCAGAAGTAGGGGTGCTGGCCACCGGCGCGGAATTCGTCCTGACCGTCGACGTTGCGGTCCACCAGGCCCACTCGAAGGTCGAGCTGGAGGACGTGCTGGTTGCCCCGGGCCTTCTTCAGGAAGGGCAGGCCCAAGACCGGCACGGGAAGCTGCTCGACCCAGCGGATCTCGCCCTTGTTGTACTGGTAGAAGTCCAGCTCCTGTCCATCATCGGTGGCCACACCGCCGTAGGGCTCGTAGACCACGTCGGTCCAGGCGTGCACCAGGTCGATGTCCACCGAGCGGCCCAGGTACGGGTTGGCACTGCGCGCCAGGTAGGAGTTGTTCGAGAAGCCGAGGTTGAGGCCCAGCTCGGCACCCTGCAGGTAGCGCTCGAAGCGAGCATCGTCGGCGCCCTTGAAGCCGTACTCCAGGTACCGGGCGTACCCCGTGGTCGTGAAGTTGCGGTTCCAGGGGTAGTCGACAGCGATGCTGCCGATGTTGACGTACTGCTGGTTCTTGATCTCGTAGATCGTCTGATCGTCGGTGGTCTCGGGATCGTTGTCCTCGTCGAGGAGATAGCCGCCGTCGAACTTGACCTCGTAGTGGTAGCCCATGAGGTAGAAATTCGGGTACCAGCCCTGGTAGAAGAGCTGCCCGAGGAACAGCGGATCCTCGCCGAGCAAGGTGTACAGGAAGCCGCCGTAGTCCTCGATGAAGTCCTGGGCGAACACCTGGATGCCACCCTGCAGCTGCAGGCTGGAGCGAGAGTCGTTCTCCACCCGGAAGATGGGCACTGCCGTGGGCGCAGTCATCGACTTCATGGGGTTGTACTTCGTGGTGGCGGACTCGAAGTACGAGAGGTCCTCTTCGAAGGCCAGCATGTCGGCAACAGCCTCTTCACGGAAGTCCGTGTTGAAGAGATGGTTGGCCGGCTGGTTGAAGAACTCCTCGGAGGGAAGGCCGTAGACCTTCCAGCCGTGGGCCGTGTAGTGGGTGTAGACCAGGTTGCCCTGCGGCGTGATCTGCGGCGTGATTGCGGCGCTGATCACGTTGGTGATCTGCAGGATCTCGCCGGAGGCCACATCCAACGAGAAGACGTTGAAGATGCCATCGGGATCGGCGGCGAAGTAGATCTTGCCGTCCTTGTTCCAGTGAGCGTCGTGCTCCTCCCACTGGTCCTGCATGAGCGCGCGAAGCCCGGTTCCGTCGGCGTTGATGACGTACAGGTTCTGCTGGTAGTTCTTGAAGATGGCGAAGACGATCTGCTTCGAGTCCGGCGACCAGTCCGGCGTCTGGAGCCAGGTGCCGTCGGTGAAGGTCGTGAGGTGCTTCTTGTCGGTGCCGTCGAGGTTGATGGTCACCAGGTTGAGCACGCCATCGGTGAACTCCAGGTAGGCAACCTTCTTGCCATCAGGACTCACGCTCGGGTCGGCACCACGCTGGGTGTTCGGAATGGGGGCCCACTCCGCTTGCACGTTCGGCGTTCCGAGGAACGACGTGCGTGAGCGCGTCTGCAGGCCACGCTTGCTCTTCTTGTCTTCACGCAGCGGCTCCATCTGCCAGGTGTAGAGCTGCTTCCAGTTGTAGCCATCGGTCTCGAGCCGAATGCCCGTCCAAGCCATGGGGCGGGGGTGCTCGTCTTCCCAGCCGCTCAACACGATCTTGTCGGTGCCTGGGATGAAGTCCCAGCCGTGCTCGAAGTTGGATGCAGAGAAGTCGGTGGTGAGCAGGCGGTTCTGCTCGGCCCGCTCGGGATCGCTAGGCATTTCGCCGGTGAAGGCCCAGATCTGATCCTCTTCCAGCTTGCGCATGCGGATGTTCGAGTAGTTCAGCACGCCGAAGTACTCGCCGTCGGGGCTCACCCGAGGCTCCCACTGGTAGGTGCCCGTCTTCTCACGAGCCGCCTCACGCTGGTTCTCACGGAGGCGTTCCGACTGCCACTTGTTCTTGGTGTCGTACCAGGAGTCGCGGGCCTCGGGATCGCTGAAGTCCCAATCCTGTGGGCCGTTCACGTTGAGCATCTCGCGGCCCACGACCTCACCCCGGGCCTTCACCCGGTCGTACTGGGCGTTGTACCGCTCGGTCAGGTAGTTGCGCCAGTCCCAGTAGAGGGTCTTGGCGTCGATGCCGAGGACGTCCTCGATGACGGTCTCGAAGGCAGGTCGCCAGCCACGCCCGTACTCGATGGCGAAGGCTGCGTAGGTCTCATCACCGAAGCGCTGCCGCAGGTACATGCCGAAGCTGTAGCCCTGCTGGTAGTACCGCTCGGAGTCGTTCCAGTGGCCGGAGCCGCGCTTGCCCGAGCGGGTGTGCCACTCCTCGTAGCGGAGGAGACGATCCTCGAGCACGGTCATCCGGATGTTCTGGTCGCGGCTCGGCGTCCACCAGTTGTAGCCGGTGTTGTCCGACCAGTACTCGGCCCCACCCTCTGTCCAGAAGACCGAGTCGCCGTCGTAGATGAAGAACTCGACGCCAGTGTCGACGTCGGAGATGCCGTCCTGGTAGAGGCCGCCGGCCAGGATGCCTTGGACACCCTCGGAGTGGGCGGCGTTCGCCTTGAGCGAGACCACGTGGGCGAACTCATGGACGAAGACGTCGCTGATCCACTCCATGCGACCGCGCGAGCGGTAGAAGGTGCCGCCCGGGTTGCTCGAGATCTCGATCCAGTCCCAGGCAGGAATGGTGAACCCCTCGAGGGTGTCACCGTGGTTCAGCAAGACGATGTGAACCTTTTCCTTCAGGTAGTAGTTGAACTCCTCGCACATAGGTTGCCAAGATTCTTCAGCAATCTTGGCCATCTTGCGAGCAGACCACTCACCGGTCAGGTAGTGCTCGTTCCCCTCTTCCTTGCTCTTCTTGGAGACCGGGTAGTGGGTCACGAAGTGCTCGGTGGTGATCGAGTACCACTCCAGATCGGGATGGTTGTAGGGGGTGACGAACTTCGCCTCGGCGGGTGGCGTCATGGAGACGCCGACCGCGAGGGTCAGGGCGACAGCGGCGCGGGTCCAGAGGGTCTTCAAGGTGGTTGCCATGGGTCAGTACCGGAACTCGAGGGTGCCGCTGTAGGTGTTGCCC
>JAERSX010000592.1 GCA_016845285.1 Deltaproteobacteria bacterium
ACGGCGACGGCATCGACGACCTCTGCGTGGGCGCGTACGGCGGGGACGGCTCGGAGCGTGGCCAGGGCGAGGCCTGGGTCTTCCTGGGCAGCAGCGATCGCTACGAAGGCGACGCCGTCATCAACGAAGGCGACCTCGAGATCACCGGCTCCACCTCCCTCGGCCGGCTCGGCTACAACGTCCAAGGTATGGGCGATCTCGACGGCGATGGCTACGGCGAGCTGGTGGTGTCTGCGTACACCGCCAACGAGAGCCTGGGCGAGGTCTACCTCTACCGGGGTGGCGCCAGCGAGTGGTCGGGCACCAAGGCCGACGCCGACGCCGACGTCATCTTCGTCGGTGAAGATGAGAACGCCTACGCCGGCCGCTCCCTGGCGGTGGGCGACATCGACGGCGACGGCCACCCCGACCTCGCCGTGGGTGCCTACGCCCACAACGACGGCACCGCCGAGCAGGTGGGCCGGGTGTTCGTGCTGTACGCCCGCGGCACATGGTCGGGCACCTACGACCTGGCCACCGAGGCCGACGCCACCTTCAGCGGCGAAGACACCGCCTCTTACGTGGGCTGGTCGCTCGCCAGCGGAGACCTCGACGGAGACGGAGACGACGACCTCGCCGTGGGCTCCTACCGCAGCGCCAGCACCACCGAAGACAACGCCGGCATCGTCCACCTGCTCCTCGGCGGCGGCTACTGAGCGTGTCGGTCGGGATCTTCGTCGCCGAGGCAGTTATCGAACCCTGAACCATGTTCACGGAGTGGTGCATGTCCCTGGCCCTGGACAGCCGTAGCTTCGCCCAGGACAGCCGGTCGCTGGCCCTCGAGCTCTACGACCTGCTGCGTGATCTCGACCCGGCGCGCTGGCGGGACGAGCTCGCCGGGCGTACCCGCGATCGACTCGCAGCCATCGAGGCGGGACTGGCCGCGGCAGCAGAAGGACCCGGCGAGTCCGCGCGCGAGGCCATGCACACCCTGGCGGTCGCTCTGCGCGAAGCACGCCCGCAGACCGAAGGCCTCGGGGTGACCGAGCTCCGCGAGGAGTGGATGGCCTTCCGTACCCAGATCCAGCCCACCTACGAGACCTTCGCCAAATCCCTGCGCGCAGCCGACATCCACGTCCCGAGCCTCCGGCCCACCAACTACACGCGCAACCTCTTCCACGTGGGCGGCGCGCTCATCGCCCTGGCCCTCATCGAGATGGTCCTGCCAGCGAGCTGGCTCACGTCCATCGCCGCCACCATCGCCGTGATGGCGTGGTCGATGGAGGGGAGTCGCCGGCTGAGCCCAGCCATCAACCAGCTGCTCATGAAGATCTTCTCGCCGGTCGCACACCCGCACGAGGCCCATCGGGTGAACTCGTCCACCTGGTTCGCCACCGCCCTGCTGCTCACGTCCCTGAGCGGCGAGGCCGCCATCTGCGCGGTCGCCGTCGTGGTCCTCGGACTCGCTGACCCCATGGCCGCCATCGTGGGCCGACGACTGGGCAAGACCCCGCTGATCAACGGCCGCAGCCTTCAGGGCTCACTCACCTTTCTGGCCGTGGGCTGGGCCGGTGCCTGGGGCGTTCTGAGCACCTGGCACCCCGAGCTCGCCCATGCCGGGCTCGTCGCCCTCGGTGCGGCCCTGCCAGCCACCTTCGCTGAGCTCTTCAGCCGCCGCATCGACGACAACCTCTCCATCCCACTCACGGCCGCCGCAGGTGCTTGGATCACCCTGCTCTTCGTGGGCTGAAGAGCCCCCGAAGCTCAGCGCAGCATCGGCTTTCCACGAGAGCTGAGCGCCCAGCGAACCTTGCCCTCTTTGGCAAGGTCCACGAGGACATCCTCTTCGGGCTCGCCGAGCTCGGGGTCCCATCGCACCCGCACCATCGGCCGGGCCCAGGTCTCCTCGCCCCGCGCCAGGCCCACACTCTCGACGATGCGGGAGTCCACGAGCTGGAGCATGGTTCCGGGAGGGTAGGCGCCCATGGCGTTGATGAGGATCTGTACCAGGGTGGGGTCGTAGCGTGTGTTGCTGTAGGCCTGCAGGCGCTGCAGGGCCTCGGGCGGCGAGAGCCGGGGGCCACGTGCTCGGGTCGTGAGAGCATCGTAGGACTCGGCAATATGGAGGATACGCGCGAAGAGATGCGGGCACCCACCTTCGTCGTCGTGGGGGACGTGATGCTGCAGCACCGTGAGCGCCCGCACGATCTTGGCCGAGTGGAAGCCACGCTGGCGGAGCAGGACGCGAGCACCGGCCGACGCGTGACGTGAGAACGGTGGCGCGTAGCCGGGATGGCCCGCATCATCGCCGCTCGCCGGGATGGCGCCTTCCCGCGTCGAGTACCCGATGTCGTGAAACATCGCGACCACACCCAGATCCTGGATGGCCTCACCCGTCAGCCCCAGGCCGTCGGCGATGAGCATGGCCAGCAGGGTGATGCGCAGGGTGTGGTTTCCGAAGGGGCTCGCACTCGCCGACTCGTCCCAGAGCTCAGCCTGGTCGATGCCAGAGTCGGCGATGTCGGTGACCACCCGTCGCATGGGCAAGGGGTTGGGGATGCGGTCGGCGCCGAGGTTGTCCACGGCGGCATCCACGAAGTCCGCCGCACGCTGGGTGAGCTCGCGGCCGTCGATCTGACGTCCGCCCTCCTGCTCTCCGGAGACGCGGAAGCGGAAGATGCCCTGCAGCTCGATGGAGCTCCCACCCGCATCCTCGATGCGGTCTTGGAGCGCAGTGCGCGGGCGCTGCGGATCGGGGTCGTCCGCGAATCCTTCTACGACCGCACGCAGGCCTCGGAGCGGCGGCACACCATGGAACACGATGCCGCCGATGCGGTGCCGTCGGAGCTCCTTGCCCAGCTTCGACGCCAGGTCACCACCCTCGTCGAGACGGATGCGGATGTCGTTCATGTAGACCTGGCCTTCCACCGCGGTCATGTTCACCTGGCCCAGCAAGTCGACCAGCTCGCCCAGCGAGGTCGTGAAGTCGTTCATGGGCTTGATGAACGCGTCATTCGCCAGGTCGTGGGTGCGGGTCATGCGCAGCAGCCCGAAGAGCTGACGCACCATGCGCTCGCCCGTGTCGCGCACCTGGTCGGCGAGCTCTCGGTCCTCACCCACCTTGGCCCGATCGACGGCCTGACCTAGGGCTGCTTGTGAGCGCTCCAGCTCATCCATGAGGCTTGATCCCGGCGATGCGGTGGCGCCGTCGCACCAAGGTCCGCATGCAGTGCGCGTGGAGTTCGTCGGTGGTGCGCTTGGCGAACCACCGAATGGTGTCTTCCGCACGGTCGTCGTCGGAGGCACCCAGGCCTGCCACGCTGGCCCACTGACGGATGCGGCCCGACTCCGTGACTCCGCTCACGGCATCGCGGAGCTTCTTGGGCTTGACCCACCCCAACATCCGACGGGTGCTCTCCGCAGGAGACAGCCGCATGAGGGCCTCGCCAATACGAGAGGCCTCCTCCTCGCGAATGTCCTCGGCGTGAGTCTCGAGACGCTGCAGGAGGATGTCGGCGGCCTCCCGGTCCTCCCCGTCCACCACGATGTTGATGGCGGCGAGACGGACCTGCTCGGCAGAGGACTGCAGCAGGGTCCCGAGGATGGCCTGCCGAACCTTGTCAGACTCAGGGCGATCGAGGAAGCGGAGGAGCTCGTTGTGGAGCTCGCGCTCGGAGCGGTCGATGACCAGAGGCAGGAGACCCAGGGCGAGGGTGGGTTCCGCCTCGGCCATGGAGCCGAACAGGTCGGCGGCGAGCTCGCCGTCGAGCTTGGGCAGCCACTCCTCCAGCTCGGCCTGTGCACCGACGACGTACCGACCCAGCAGATCACGGGCGACGCGGCGACCGTGCGCGGTCCGCTCGAGCTGGAGGGTCTCGAGCACCGCAGCGATGGGGTTCTGCCCGGAGATGTCGATCAAGTCGACGAGCTCTTGGGGGGCATGCTGCGCACTCTTCGGGATGGAGTGGAAGATGCGCTTGAGGGCACGCACGTCCGAGGTGCGACGCAGCTGGCCGGCCAGCCATGCGGGATCGGTGGAGCCCACCGAGGGCAAGAGCTGGGCCAGCTCCAGGAGCCGGTCGAGCTGCCCCTCGGAGAGGAGGAAGTCCCGGACATCGTCGATGAGTGAGGTGATGTCGCCGACCTGGGTGGGATCGGTGCGATCGGCCACCAGGGCCAGCATGCCGCGGACCAGAGAGAGCGCGAGGTCGGGCAGGTTGAGAGAGGCGAGCTCGCCCCGCAAGGCGCTGATGCGCTCCTCATTGATCGCCCGGTACATCACCGGGATTCCCTCGCGATCGTGGGCATCGATGGGCAGGTCCCAGTCCGGGGGGATCTCGATGGCGACGCCCCCACTCGCCTGGTGACGCCGCCGTCGCCGGGCGCTGGAGCTCTCACCGAACTCCTCCTCATCGGCGACGAAGCCCTCGACCGCGACGATCTCGATGTGCTGGAAGCCTGCCTTCCAGAGCAAGGTGACGATGTCGTCCTCGTTCTGGCGCACACCGGTGTACCGGATGCTGAGGATCTCGAGGAAGCGCAAGAGCTCAGGCCAGGTGACCTCTTGCTGGAAGGTCAGGCGACGGACGCCGTCCCGGAACATGCGGAAGGCCAGCGAGCGCCCACGCTCGCGCTCGATGTAGACCACCTCCTTGTCGAGGACCAGCTCGAAGGGGCGCACCTCGAGCTCGAAGCCGCCGAAGGCAAGGACCTTCTGCATGTCCTTCTGGTAGCTCTCGAGGAAGTTGCGGATGGCTTCGTTGTGGGTGTCGTAGATGAGGAAACTACGGGCCGCACGAGACAGGCTGCGCAGAGCATCGTTTGCAGCGGTCCCCCGTTCTGTCGACCCGAGCTGCTGCTCTGAGGCGAGAGGATCGTCGCTCGCCTCCGCAGGACCGGGCGTGAACTCCGGATCCTCCTGCGGCGTGCTGGCGTCCAGATCCCGGCCCACCGTCGACATGCCCTCTCCGATGTGGGGAGTCTACCAAAGGCCGGGATTCAAGGTTCGGTCTGCACGCAGCGATGCTGGACCAACAATCCACAGAACCAACTCGACAGGCTGGTTGGGTACGGGTGGGCCGAGGAGCCGGCCACGCCCACCTCCACCAGCTCCGCCCCTCACAGCACGAGCAACAGGGCACTCATCAGGCGGTCGGGGCGACGGTCTTCGTCTTTCGGGCGAAATATCCCATGCTGATCACGAAGCAGGTGGTGCAGACGATGGCCGTCGCCCAGCTGAAGCCCACGAAGAAGTCGAGCCAGGAGAGCTCGGCGTGACCGAAGTTCTTGTAGAGCAACAGGGCCACGCTGCCGAGGTAGCCGAAGGCATCGGTGACGTAGATCAGGAAGCCGGCCGTCGCCACGGAGCCCACCGCTGCGATGAGCCGGTCGAACAGCACGCAGCCATAGGGCACGTACCCGATGTAGAGGCCCAGACCGACGGCGATCATCCAAGGCGCCGGACCGATGATCTCCATCTGCCAGAGCAAGGTGGAGATGCCGATGAGGGCCGTGCCCGCGGCCATGATGATGTGCACCACGATGAGCGCGGTGCGGTTGTCC
>JAERSX010000593.1 GCA_016845285.1 Deltaproteobacteria bacterium
GACCCGGTGCCCGTCGAGCTCGACCTCATCCTGCGCTGTCAGGGCGAGGGCGACGTCGCCGACACATCCGCCGTGGAGTCGGCTGTGACGGCGGCTGCGGCGCGGGTGCTCCGTGGCATGAGCTTCGAGCAGATCGCGTCGGCCGACGGCTTCGCGGCCGTGGTCAAGGCCGTCGAGTCCGATGCCGAGCATGCGGTCCAGGCCCTGGGCATGCGCTTCCTCGACATCGCCGTGCTCGACGTGCGCAGCCACACCGCCGGCTGGGTGATGAACGCCCGAGCCGACATGGAGCGCGCCCGCCAGGCCGTGCTGGTCGGCCGCGAGTGGCTCGAGGTGGAGGCCTCGGAGCTCGACCTGCAGGAGCTCAGCCTGGACCTGGTGCTGCGCCAGCGTCAGATCCAGCTCGACCACGAATTCGAGCTCCAGGCGCAGTCCCTGGAGGATCAGAAGCGCCGCGACGAGCTGGACCTGGCCGATGCGCGGAGGGCCGGCGCCCAGACCCTGGCCATGGACGAGCAGACCCGCGACGTGGCCCGCACCCTCACCAAGCGCGCCCACGCCGACACCCTCGAGGAGCAGACGCGGGCCGCCGAGGCCGCCGTGGGGGCCCGGGACGCGGAGCTGGCCGCGACCGACCACCAGGGCGAGCTGGCCCGCCGAGCCCTCGAGCTGGAGAGCGAGCAGGCCCGGCGACGAGCCGAGGACGGGGCCCATGCCGCCCGCGCGGCCATGGAGGTCGCCGACGAAGGGGAGCAGCGGCGCTGGGAGCGGGAGCGCCAGGCCAAGGCCGACGAGCGTGCCCACGACCAAGCCGAGTGGGACTCGATGCTGCGCGCGCAGCAGGCCATCGCCGACCAGGAGCGCGCCCGGGCCCAGGACGAGCAGGCGCACGTCCAGGCGCTGAGGCAACAGCTCGAGGGCAAGAGCGAAGCCGAGATCCTGGCGATCCAGGCCACCGAGCTGGCGAAGGCGCAGCACGGTGATGCCTTCGCCCAGGCCCTGTCCAAGCTGGGCGATCAGCGAGCTGAGCGGGCGGCCGTCGAGGCTGACCACGCCCGTCAGAGCGCCGAGCAGCAGGCGAAGCTCTACGAGCGCATGCTCGCCACCCAGGACACCGCCGCCGAGCGAGCGGCCTCCACCGCCGACCGAGCCATGCAGTCCATGGCCGAGGTCGCCGCAGCCGCAGCCGCCGGCCCCCAACAGGTGGTCGAGCTGGGTCAGCCAGGGTCAGCACCGGGCTGCGTCCAGTGTGGCCGGCCGCTGCTGGCCCCCTACGCCTTCTGTGGAGACTGCGGCACGCGGCAGGGCAGCTGACGCCATCCAGGTGGTCGGGCCTCGCTCCGCGCCAGTTAGAGTGCGCTGCATGTTGGTTCTCCTCGCCCTGGCCTGCACCGGATCTCCCGACACCCCCGACACTCCCGACGAGACCGAGACGGGCCCCGTCGACGAAGACGGTGACGGCTACGATGCCGACATCGACTGCGACGACCTCAACCCCGCGTCGAACCCTGGCGCTGTCGAGATCTGCGACGGTCTCGACAACAACTGCAACGGCGTGGTCGACGACAGCCCCAGCGATGCGACCTGGTGGTACGCGGACGTGGACGACGACGGCTACGGCGACTCCTCCACCGCCCAGCAGCTCTGTGACGGGCCTCCGGACTGGGTGGACAACGGGGACGACTGCGACGACGCTGATGCGAGCGTCAATCCCGAAGCCACGGAGGTCTGCGACGGCGTCGACCAGGACTGCGACGGCACGGCGGATGACGGCACGGGGACCACCCTCTACGCCGACGGGGACGAGGACGGCTACGGCTCGCCCGACGACGTGCTCATCAGCTGCGAGGGTGAAGAGGAGGGCTACCTCGAGGACGACAGCGACTGCGACGACCAGGACGACGAGATCAATCCCGACGCCGTCGACGTCTGTGGCGACGGCGTCGACCAGGACTGCGACGACGCAGACGCGACGTGCAGCTGGCTGGGAGACGCGTCGGACGAGGCCGGCCACGCCATCACGACCTGGTCCGGGGGCGAGGCCGTGCAGATCTTGGGAGACTGGGACGGCGACGGAGACATCGAGATCGCCATCGGCGACCACGGCAAGACCAAGGATCTCGACGGGAACTGGCTCTTCGACACTGGAACCAACGGCGAGGACTACCCTGGCTCCGTGAAGATCTACGCCTGGGACGGCACCTCGCTCGAGCCCGAGGCCTTCATCGAGGGGCACTCCGACGGTGAGGCCTTCGGCACCACGCTGGTCGAGGCCGACGTCACCGGCGACGGCGTCACCGACCTGCTGGTGAGCGACTACCTGTGGGACGACGGCGATGGCTGTGCCTACCTCTACGAGGGGCCCGTCTCGGCCGGCACCACCTCGGCCGGTCTGGCCGACCGTCGGCTCTGCGGCCCCACGTTCACCGGAGCCGACATGGCGGCGGCCGACACCAACGGCGATGGGGTCAGCGACTGGATCATCGCCTCGCCCGGCAACCCGGGGGACCACTGGGAGGTCAGCGTCTGGTTCATCAGCGGGCCCGTCACCACCGCGGGCGGTGAGGGCAGCCCCTCGGACGTCGCGGAGGGCCGCTACCTGGGTCGATGGGACAGCGTCCTCATGGTCGGTCAGGTCGGCAGCGCCGGCGACCTCGACGGTGATGGGGACGACGAGGTGGTGGTCGGCACGGGCTTGAACCACATGGTGCTGGACGACCCAGGCTCGTCGAGCCTCGATCTGACCGATGACTACCTGGCCATTGTCGTGCTCGACGACAGTGATGCCGGGATCGACACGAGCCGCGCGCGTGACCTGCTGGGTGCCGATGTGAACGACGACGGCACCCCAGACCTCCTGGTGTCCAGCGAGGATCGGATCTACGTGTTCGCGGGCCCTGTGGACGGCGAGCTGGGCGCGGACGACGCCGAGTCCGTCCTGGTCAACGAGACCGGGGCGTACATGAACCGGCTGTCGGTGGCGGACATGGATGGCGACGGCGTCCTCGACGTGTGGGTGGGATCGGCCAAGGACAGCAGCGGTACCTCCGATGGTGGTGCCGCCTTCCTGTTCTACGGGCCGCTGAGCGGCACGCAGCACGAGTACGACGCCGGCGCCGTGATTCGAGGCTCGTCGGACGGCCACCGCTTCGGCAATGCGCTGGACGCCGGCCCTGATGTCAACGGCGATGGCGTGCCGGACCTCGCTGTGGTCGCGCCCCACGACCAGGGTGGCGATCCCGGCGTGGGCGCCGCGCTCTACCTGTTCACGGGGCTGTGATCGCCGTCACGGCACGGATCTTTTTCGTGGGCCGCCAGGGCTCCGAGAGCTGTGCCGACCACCTGCAGGGCGGGGTCAGCCCTGCCCCCTGAGGCGGCGCCTTCGGCAAACTCTCGGAGCGTGTGGTTCGATCACTGCCTGGACGAGGACCACCACCGCGGCAGGGGGCCTTCGTGAAAGACCAACCTGAGAGTCCCAACAAAGAAGACGGGGCTGACGTACGCGAGCCTGCGGACACCGGCCACAAGAAGAGAGCTTGGGTTCTCGTCGTGCTGGTTGTGCTGTTGCTCCGCCTCGCCGCCTTGTGCGCTCGCGGGTGCCAATCCGGGTCGGTCATCTCG
>JAERSX010000594.1 GCA_016845285.1 Deltaproteobacteria bacterium
CGACCGTGCAGTAGTTGGCCTCCGACACGTCGACGGCGGGCGTGTCGCCGCCGGTACCGGCCAGGGCGCGCTCGAGGAGCCGCTTCTCGCTGGCCACACCCACGAGCTTGCCGTCGTCGACCAGGGGCACCTGACTCACGCCATGGAGCTTGAGGACCCCGATGACCTCGGTCACCTTGGCGTCGCTGCGGACGCTGATGAGCTCCCGGGGCTTGCGCTCGGCGAGCATGTCAGAGACGAGACCCAGGCCACGGTCGGGCTGCAAGAAGCCGTTCTCCCGCATCCAGTTGTCGTCGTAGACCTTGCTCATGTACTTGATGCCCGAGTCGGGGATCAGCACGACAGCCACGAGGCCTTCGCGGTCGTGACGACGCAGGTACTTGAGCGTGCCCGCCACCGCCGCACCGCTGGAGACGCCGCAGAAGAGGCCTTCCTCGTTGACCAGCCGCCGGGTCATCTGGAAGCACTCCTTGTCGTTCACCCGGACCACGTCGTCGACGAACTGGAAGTCCATGGTGCTGGGCAGGAAGTCCTCGCCGATGCCTTCCACGATGTAGGTGTGGGGCTGGGTGAGCTGACCGGTGTGGAAGTAGTCGTAGTAGAGCGATCCCACAGGATCGATGCCCACGATGGCCACGTCAGGCTTCTGCTCCTTGAGGTACTTGCCGGTGCCGGTGATGGTGCCACCCGTGCCGATGCCACAGGCGAACACATCGATCTTGCCGTCGAGCTGGTTCCAGAGCTCTGGGCCCGTCGACTCGTAGTGAGCCACCGGGTTCACCGGGTTGTGGTACTGGTTGGCGTAGAAGGCGTTGGGCGTCTCACGGACGAGTCGCTCCGCTGTCTTGTAGTAGGAACGCGGATCTTCGGGATCGACATTGGTGGGGGTGACCACCACCCGGGCACCCCAGGCCCGCAGCGCGGCCCGCTTCTCCTCGGACTGCTTGTCGGGGAGCACGAAGATGGCCTTGTAGCCACGCAAGGCAGCCACCATGGCGAGGCCGGCGCCGGTGTTGCCGCTGGTGCCCTCCACGATGGTGCCGCCCGGCCTGAGCGCCCCAGACTTTTCGGCGTCATCGATGATCTTCATGGCGATCCGATCCTTGACGGATCCACCGGGGTTGAAGAACTCGACCTTGGCGTAGACCGTGGCCTTCAGCCCCTGTGTGACGCCGTTGAGGCGGATGAGTGGGGTATTTCCCACACAGTCGAGGACACTGTCGTAGACGTCGTGCATCCCATGCTCCAGGTGCAGTGCAAGGGGGAGTTCAAGGGCGGTGTCCATATCGGGGCCTCGACGCGTGAGCCATGGGCATAGAGATCCGCTCGCAGGCCCGGGCTATACTCGAACCGGGTGGAGAGAGGACCTGGTGGACTTCCGAGAGCGTCTGCTACGAAAGGGCGACTACATTTACGGGTCCTTCGTGAAGCCGGAGGCCGTGGATGGGTACATCAACGGGGTGAACCCCGGTGATCGCACCGATGTTCTCGGGCGCTTCCCCTTCTCCGAGTCCAGCGTGGACGACGCCGTCGACTACGCCGGCATGGGCTCCCGGTCCTGGCGCCGACTGTCGATCAACGACCGCGCCGCAGCCGTCCGCCGCTTTCGCGATGCCCTGGCCCGATTCCAGGAGCGAGGCGCCCGACTGATCACACGAGAGACGGGCAAGCCCCTGTGGGAAGCACGTCAAGAGGTGCTCGCCACCGTCCGCGCCCTCGACCTGTACCTCGAGGAGGGCCTGCAGATGCTGGCCCCACGGGTCATCGAGGAGATCGGGGCCCGCAGTGACCGCATGCCCAGGGGCGTGGTCGCCGCCGTCACCCCCTACAACTTCCCCCTGCTCGTGCCCGCCACCCACTCGGCTGCGGCCCTGTTGGCTGGCAACGCCGTGGTGCTCAAGCCCAGCAAGTTCACCCCGGGCGTGGGCCAGATGCTCGCCGAGCTCTGGGATCGCTGTCGCCTGCCCCGCGGGGTGTTCAACCTCATCCAGGGTCCCGGCAGTGTGGTGGGGCAGCGACTCGTGCTCCATCCTGGCGTCGACGCCTTGCTCTTCACCGGCAGCTACACCACGGCCGCTGCCATCCGGCAGATCAGCATCGAGCGCCCCGAGCTGCCTGTGAGCTTGCAGTGCGGAGGAAAGGGCACCGCCATCGTGCTCGATGATGCCGAGCTCGACAGGTCGATCTACGAGGTCATGGTCGGCGCCTACCTGACCTCGGGTCAGCGCCACAACTCGACAGGACGGGTGCTCGTCACCGACGGCATCTACGAGCGCTTCGTGCGTGGCCTGCTCAGCCACGCCGCCCGCATCAACGTGGGCTACGGCCTCTCGGGCGACACCTTCATGGGCCCGCTCATCAGCGAGAACCTGCGCTCGCGCTACCGCCGCTACTGCCGACGACTCGTGAGCCACGGCCACCAGGCGTTGATGGAAGCCGGCTACGAGCAGTTCGAGCGGCGCGGCTTCTACGCACAGCCCGCGCTCTACCGGGTCCACTGGGACAACGGGCACCCCTTCCTGGGCGACGAGCCCCCCGGGCCCGTGCTCCTCATCTACCGAGTGAGCAACTGGGAAGAAGCGGCAGCGCTCCACAACCAGAGCGTCTTCCGCCTGGCCACGAGCCTGTTCACGCGCCCCGACAACCCCGTCATCCACGAGATGCGTGACCGGCTCCGCACCGGCGCCCTCAACATCAACCGCGGCACCATCGGTGCCTCGCTGCGCCTGCCGAGCGTGGGTGTGGGGCGGTCCAGCAACGGCGCCCCGGCAGGGCTCGAGGTGCTGCAGGTCCTCACCCAGCCCCGAAGCCAGCTCTTGGAGAGCCGACCCTTCGTCGGGATGCCGCCGCTGCCGGGCACCAACTGGAACGCGCCGGCCCAGGTCCACCCACAGGTGGAGGTCGAAGAAGACGATGACGACGACCTGTCGAGCGCCCTGGAATTTGCCGCGGAGTAGAGAGGCCAGTCGCTCAGAGACGGCGCTCCCGTCTCAGGACTGAGCGAGCTCCGCCATGCCCACGGCCCGGGCCGCGCCCGTGGTCTTCACCCCGGAAAGCACGAGCTTGCCGTGGTCGATGGCGAAAGCCGCGCGCTCGGCTGCTGCGAGCACACCGCCACTCCAAGATGCCTGACCCGAGCCGGAGACCACGATGGCGTCAGCGTCGTTGCCCGAGCACGTGCAGCCTTCGGCCTCGAGGCGGCCCCGCTCGCGCACCCCGATGCCGATGCTCCGGTTCTCGGTGACGATGCTGTCCTCGAGGCGGAGCAGGCTGTCCCCGCTCACCTCGATGGCATCGACCCGGTGGTGACGGATGTCAGCCTCGAGGACCTCGGCCTGGGCGTGCTCGTGGACCCACAAGCCGGAGGCCTGGCCGCCGAAGAGGCGCACTCCCTCGAGCTCCACCTTGGCGTGCTCGGCGATCTCGACGCCGGCCAAGGTGGCGGACTGGACCGAGATCTGCAGGTAGGTGCCCGTGCATCGACCGTGGAGATGCAGGCCACTGCCGGTGGGCTCGTGGACCTCGACGCCGTCCACAGTGGGGTCGGCGGTGTCCTTCACCTCGATGCCGGACAGGGCACAGCCCTCGATGCGCACGCCGCCGATGGTCGGCCGCGCCTCGTCCCGCACGAAGATCCCGCTCCCACCAGCTTTCTGGATGAGCGCAGCCTGGAACCTTGGCGTGGCTTGATCGCAGATCTCGACGGCGGCCAGCCCGCACTGCTGCACCACCATCTGCTCCATCACCGGTGCCGAGGTACCGCGGATGAAGATGGCGCCGCGCTGGGCCATGGCCACAGCCACCCCCTCGAAGTGAGGCGTCGCTGCATCGCTCACCTGGATGGCGGCGAAGGCCCCACCCACGAGCCCGAGGTTGCGAAAGGTCCCAGCCGAGGTGTTGTTGCAGAGCACGCAGCTGCCCCCGGACACCACGACCAGCTGATCGACATCGGGGGCGGCGTTGTCCTCACAGAGCAGCCCATTGCCGCAGCGGGGCACCTGGACGTTGCGCAGCACCGGCGTGGCATCGCCTGTGGCCGCCATGGCCAGGCCGCCCACTTCGAGGGTGCAGCCGGTCACCCGCGGGCTCCCATCCGTGAGCTTGAGCCCCTTTCCCTGCTCGCTGACGATGTTCACGCCCTCCAGATGGACGTCACCCGAGAGCTCCAACACGTAGCCATCGGCAGGACCATCGATCCGCCCACCCTGGATGTGGACCGGACCCGAGACCTGGAGACCTCCAGTGACCGCGCCCTCGAGGACGATCGACGTGGCTCCAGCCGCAAGGGCCGAGGCGAGATCGGGCTGGTCACCCGGAACCCGCACGGAATCCGTGACGTTCTCCGGCAACCCGCTCATTGAGCCGCCGGGGCTCCTTCGCCCGGGCCTGCCTTGCCTGCCTTGCCTGCCGGAGGCGGACCACCCTGGCCACCCTCAGGAGGCGGGCCACCCTGGCCACCCTCTGGAGGCGGGCCACCCTGACCCTGGCCGCCCGGTGCACCGGGCTCGGCGTCGAGGTCGAGAGCCACGCCGTCCTTGTCCTCGGTGAGCTGACCCAGGATCTCGGCCCGGGCGAGCTTGTCGGTGCCAACGACGATCTTGTCGTCCTTGTCCACGTCGCACAGCGCGTTGATCATCAGATCTCTGCCCGTGGGGACCTTGATGCTGTAGGCGCCGACGGCGGCCACATCCAGCACCGTGAGCGGCCCCTTGGGCCCTTCGCTCTGACCACCACCAGGGTTGCCCTCGATGACGTCCACGCGGATCCGACCCTCGCAGCTGCCTGCGATCTCGCCAGACACGCTGACGTGCTCGGCCGCGGCGACCTCCTCCTGAGTCATCTGAGCCTTCATCTCGGCAAGGTCGAGCATCACGTCGCCTGCGCCGCCACCGGGGCCACCGGGGCCACCGGGGCCACCCTGGCCGCCAGGACCACCTTGACCACCGGGCCCGCCAGGGCCACCAGGACCTGCGGCACCGGGCTGGCCACCCGTGCTGTCGGTGGGAGCAGGGCAGCCTGCGAGCAAGCCGATCACGGCGAGGAAACCAAGGCCCTTGAGGGTCGTCATGGGAACTCCGGGGAGCGTGTGCCGGCGCTCACAGCGCCGTGAGCTGACAGGGCAGGCCGTCGGCCTCGGGAGCGCCGGTTCCGGCGTCGGACCGCGCGCCAGCCAACAGGGCATTGGCGTCGACCACGTAGCCAGCGGGCACATCGATGGTGTCGGGGCGAAGCCGGCTGTCATGGTGCAAGGTCGCCTGGACACTGCCATAGGCGGTCTCGACCTTGACCTGCGCACCATCTGCGATCCCGACGTCGGGGTGGGCGCTCACGCCAGGATCGACGGCGTCACGGTGGTGTGCGTCCGGAGCGCGATCGACGCGGGCGCTGGTGCGAAGCCACAAGCCGAAGCGTTCGTCCGGCGAGGGCGCGCGGAGGTCGGACAGCAGACGGCCCATGGGGTCTGGGGACAGGTCGATCCGGTTGTCGTCGTGGCTGACCCGCCAGTTGGCCCGGTTGGTGTCACCCTCGTGGATGCGGTGCGGTGCTTCGCTCAGCGTGTCCCAGTCGAGACCACCGAGCCACTCCGAGAGCCGCTGCGCCCACTGCTCCAGGTCTGCGCTCGCCGCCGCGCGGCCGATCATCGCCAGGTGCCGTCCCCAGACGCTGCCACGCAGACCGGGACGTACCTCAGCGAAGAGCCCACGGAGGATCTCGTCGGGCGAGCGGGCCTCTCCCTGGACCGGGACCAGCGCCGGTGCCAGCTGGGTGAAGTGGGCAGGCAAGGCCGTCGCGTCCAGGAAGTGGAGATCGCGCTGCTCCCAGGGGTGGGTCGTGGGCAGCACGTAGTCCGCGAATTCGGTGGTCTGATCGAGGGTACGGGTGAGGCAGACCAGCAGCTCGAGCTGACGCAAGGCCTCCCGCGCACGCGGGCTCTCGGGGAGGTCCCACGCCGGGTTTCCCTCGACGCAGAGCAGCGCCCGGAGCTGGCCCTCGCCCGGGGTCAGGACCTCGTCGGGAAGGGCGGTGTGCGGAGCCTGCAGCAGGACGAGGGGATGGTCGCCCACCCGAGTGCGAGGCGCACCGTCCGTCGAGAGAGAGGACCAGAGCATGTGCAGGTCGATGAGACCGCGATGATCGTACAGACCGCCCGGTCGCAAGGTGTTGGCGGTCAGCGTGTGGATGACCATCCAGGCCCAGGCGGCGACCAAGCCATTGCCGCCCTGGAAGGTTCCAGGACCCGGGTGGATGACGGCCATGGCCGCTCGGCTGAACTTCAGCGCGACGCCCGAGAGCATCGCGGCCTTGAGCCCACAGATGTCGGCGCAGCGCTCGACGTCCCACGGGGCGAGCATTCCCTCGAGCTCGTCGAGGCCGGAGGCGTAGTCGCGGAGGTACTGCCGATCGACCCAGCCACCCTTGAGGATGGCGGAGGCCATGCCCAACAGGAAGAAGGCCTCGGTGCCCGGCCGGATGGGCAGGTGCTGGTCGACGGACTCCGCGAGCTCGGTCTTCTTTGGATCGGCGACGACGACCTTGGTGCCCTTGGTCTTGCGCGAGTGCTGGATCCACTGCTCGTGGGCCATGCCCGGGTACTGCTGCCCCCAGGAGCTCTCCCGCTGTCCACCGCTGAGCAGGATGACGTAGTGGGCACGGCCCAGGTCGGTCAGCAGGTTGACCGGATGCCCCAGAGCCAGCTCTGCGGCCCGGATGCGCGGCGCCGCTTCCCGACACTGGGTGCTCAGGATGTTGGGCGTACCGAGACCGACCCCCACCGTCAGCGCCCGCGCCAGGCTGTGGCTGGAGCGCTGGACGGCGTCGCCCAGATAGAGGCCGAGGCTGGCGGGACCGCTCTGCCCTCTGATCTCTCGCAGCTTGGCGCCGATCTCGGAGATCGCCTCGTCCCAGCTGCAAGGGACGAGCTCGCCGCCCTCACGTTTCAGCGGACGGGTGACCCGGTTGGGATGGGAGACGGCCTGAACCGAGGCGTCGGCCACCTCACAGGAATAGCCCTCCGACACCGGGTCAGAGGGATCTCCACGGACCCCGGAGACCCGGTTGTCATCGAGATCGACGACGAGGCCACAGGCTCCGTCACAAAGGCGGCAATAGGTATTGGTCTGCATGGCGCCGGGAGCATATCGCGCCCCACCTTCCAGGTCCGCCAAGCACTTGGAACCGGCAGCACCAAGGTCTTCCCTGGTCCTCAGGAGCCCCGCAGGGCGCTGGCGATCATTTCGAGACGGACTCGGGCCGACTCGGTTCGGGCGCACACAGCGAGATCGGTGGCCAGCGCGCGACTGCGAAGGTGCGGAAGCATGGCCATGAGC
>JAERSX010000595.1 GCA_016845285.1 Deltaproteobacteria bacterium
CCGTCGTTGTCGTCGCAGTCGGTGTTGTCGGTGGTGTCGTAGTCGCCGTCTCCGCCCTCACACCACTCCTGGCTGTCGGTGTAGTGACCGTAGCCATCGCCGTCCACGTCGGCGTAGTAGGTGGTGGAATTCAGCGGGTTCTGGTCGTTGAATGAGCCGCTGCAGTCCTCGTCGACGGTCTCGGTGTCGCAGTCCTCGGTCTCGGACGGGTTCGCGGTGGCGTCGTCATCGTCGCAGTCATCGCCACCGTAGCTGTCCGACTCGTGGCCATCGGCGTCGTAGTCGTAGTCGTCTTCAGAGCCGTTGCCGTCGGAGTCGGCGCCAGCACAGTCCGCGTCGGTGCCGTCGTACCAGGTCTCGGTGGCCGCCAGGTTGATGGCGTCAGGATCGACGCCGCCGGGGTTCTCGGGCTCCTGGCTGCACACGATGGAGAACTCTGCGCAGGTGTTGTCCGTGCAGCTGAGGGCGCAGTCGTTGCAGTCGCCACCCAGGCCGCCGCCCTCGTCCAGGGCGTACAGCGAGGTGTAGCCGTCACCGTCCCAGTCGAAGTCCGCGGTCGCGCTGTTGCAGTCCTGGTCGATGCCGTCGT
The DNA here is from genome assembly GCA_016845285.1 of Deltaproteobacteria bacterium. Taxonomy (GTDB): domain Bacteria; phylum Myxococcota_A; class UBA796; order UBA796; family UBA2385; genus BH17. The sequence continues at coordinate 590 of JAERSX010000595.1, forward strand.
AGTAGCGCTCGGTGGCGTCTGGATGAATCTCGTCGCTGTTCAGATCGCTGAAGCTGTTGAGTGCGGTCAGGTCCTCGCCACTGTCGTCGCAGTCGCCGTCGAAGCCTTCGGGGATGTCGAGGGGATCATCGAGCTTGTCGGGGTTGGCGTTGACCAGGTCCTCGTAGTCGGCGGCCCAGTAGGAGTCGCCATCCATGTCGCCGTCTTGGTCGTCGAGATCGCAGTTGTCGTCGATGCCGTTGTAGTAGGTCTCGTCCGAACCGTCCGGGAAGCGGTTCTCGTTGTCGTCGTCGCAGTCTTCGGCGTCGCAGAACTCGGTGTCTTCGCCGGTGCCAGATGCCGGGTAGCTGTCGCCGTCGGCATCGCAGTCGTTCTCCTCGACATCGCAATCGTCGTTGGTGCCGTCGTACCAGATCTCTTCTGCTGACGTGTTCACCGCCGCAGGCTCGGCGCCCGAGGGGTTGTCGTCGGCCAAGCAGGCATCTCCCTCGCCACAGTCGATGCAGTCGGTGCCCTCGGAGCCGCTGCGGTCGGCGTAGTACTGCGTCTGCTCGCCGTCGCCGTCCACGTCGAAGTCGTCGATCGTGCCGTTGCCGTCGGCGTCGTCACCGGCACAGTCCGAATCGATGCCGTCATAGGGCAGGTCTTCGACGACGCTGGGGTTGACCGTGGCCGCCACCGGTACCGCAGCACCCGCGGCCGCATAGGCCCCGCCGGCGTCGTAGAGACCATGCATGGCCGTATACGCATCGGGACGGTTGCTCGGGTCGTCCCAGCAATCACCGCCCTCGAGACTGCCGGTGCCGTCCACGCCCACGGTGGCCAGCCCGACATACTCGTCGGGGACGAAGCCATCGGAGTCGGCGTCGTAGTCGTCGGCGCCGTCGCAATTCTGATCGACGCCGTCGTACCACTTGTCGCTGGCGCCCGGGAAGATGGCAGAGCCGGAGACGCCAGAGCCCTCCGGCCCCTCCACGCTCTCCCAGCAGTCGCCATCAGCCACGGTGTAGCCATCGCCGTCGACGTCTTCGAGAGTCCACTCGGCGGTGCAGCCACCAAGGAAAGACGCAAGGGCGAAGAAGCGGACGTGAAGTCCTGACATGAAGAGCTCCGAGACCTGGCCTGAGAAACGGCCTGAGTGCCGCAGCGTAGCGCCGCCAGGGGACCAGGATCAACCGGCGCGGAGCACCGGCGCCGTGCCTCGGGGCTCGCGACGTCTTGACGGGTGCCCGCCGGCGAATAGAACGCCGCGTTCTCAGCACCTCCTGGAGGTACTCACATGATTCGTGTCGAAGGCTTGACCAAGCGCTACGGCAACGTAAACGCGATCAGCGACGTGAGCTTTGAAGTCGGAAAAGGCGAGGTCGTAGGCTTCCTCGGCCCCAACGGCGCCGGAAAGAGCACGAGCATGCGAATTCTGTGTGGTTGCCTCGGCGCCACTTCAGGAAAGGCACTGGTGGGAGATCTCGACGTGCTGGAGCGCCCACGTGAGGTGAAGCAGCGCATCGGGTACCTCCCCGAGGTCCCGCCCCTCTACGGGACCATGACCGTTCGTGACTATGTGACCTTCGCGGCGCGCATCAAAGGTGTCAGCGATGCCAACGGGGCAGCGCTCAAAGCCATCGACCGCACGGGCCTCACCTCGGTGCGAGGTCGCATCATCGACCACCTGTCCAAGGGCTACCGACAGCGGGTCGGCCTCGCACAGGCGCTCGTCCACGACCCCGAGGTGCTCGTGCTCGACGAGCCCAACAGCGGTCTGGATCCCGCCCAGCGCGTGGAGATCCGAGACCTGCTGACCGAGCTCGCGGCTGGAGACCGCACCGTCATCCTCTCCACACACGTGTTGGGTGAGGTCGAAGCACTCTGCGAGCGGGTGGTCATCATCAACAAGGGCCGCATCGTCGCGCAGGACACCATCGCCAACCTGGCTGCCGCTGCGTACTCGCTGCGGGTACGTGTCGCGCGCCCCACCGCCGAGACCCAGAGCACCCTCGCCGCCGTGCCCGGCGTGGTCAATGTCGACCAGGTCGACGACGGGCTCTGGAGCATCGGCACCCAGGACGACGTGCGGGAGCTGCTGGCCGCAGCGGCGGTGCCCTTCGGCCTGCTCGAGCTGAGCCCTGGACAACGCCTCGAAGAGGCCTACTTGCGACTCACCACGGAAGGTGCGGAATGAAGGGCATCTACGCCATCGCACGTCGAGAACTCGACAGCTACTTTGCCACACCGGTGGGCTGGCTGTGCTTGTGCGGCTTCGTCGCCATCACCGGCTTCTTCTTCGCCTTGATGGTGACCGACTACACCTTGCAGTCGACCCAACAGGCCATGAACCCGTACATGGCCGACCAGCTCAACGTGAACGAGTACCTCCTGCCCGCCTTCTTCGGGAACTGGGCGGTCATCCTCCTGTTCCTCTGTCCCGCGATCAGCATGCGGATCTTCAGCGAGGACTACAAGCAGCGGAGCTTCGAGCTCCTGCTGAGCTCTCCGGTCTCGTCCACGGAGATCGTGCTTGGCAAGTACCTCGGAGCCTTGGGCTTTCTGACCGTCGTGTTCTTCGGCACCATCCACTACGTCGCCCTCCTCTTCTGGCTCGGCAACCCCGACCCCGGTGTGGTCGCCGCCAGCTACGCCACGATGTTCTTGCTGGCCGCTTCCTTCATCGCCGTGGGCCTCCTCGCGAGCGCCCTCACGAAGAACCAGATCGTGGCCTTCGTGTCCACCTTCGTGCTGCTGCTCATGCTGTGGGTCCTCAGCTGGGCCCAGACCCTGTCCGACGGCACCTTCGGCACAGTCATCAGCTCGCTGTCGATGCTCAGCCATCTGGAGCAGCTCACCAAGGGCCTGCTTCACCTGAAGGACGTGGCCTACTTCCTGACCTTCATCGGCTTCTTCCTCTTCGCGACCCAGCAGCGGGTGGAGACGCTCCGATGGCAGTGAACGAGAACAAGGCGCAGTACGGGCGCATCGCGCTGGCTCTGCTCACGTGGTTTCTGGCCTTCGCCGGTGTGATCCTGCTCATCGCGGCATCCGCCATCCTGGGCTTCGCCGACTCCTTGAGCGACGAGTGGAAGTACGCCGCCGGCTTCGGCGTGGTCTTCGTCGGTGCCTGGGTCTACCTGGCCCGTCGCAGCCTCCAGCAGGCCGTCAGCACCCGCGG
>JAERSX010000596.1 GCA_016845285.1 Deltaproteobacteria bacterium
GCACACAGCAGTCCAGCGCAGGGGACCGCCCTCCGCGGGAGCATCACACCGCAACATGTCCTCGATGACCGCGGTGTCGACGAGGTCGAGGTAGGCCGTCTGACCGCCCATGAGCTTGCCCGAGCCAGGCATCACATTGGCGGTGGTGATGCCGCCTGCCTGGGCACGCTGGATGCTGATGTTGGTGGGGTCGATGGCGTCCACGGCGCCGATGCCCGGCTGGGTCTGATCGATGTGCTCGTGGAGCCGACCGCCCCCGACATGAGAGTGGAGGTCGACCAAGCCGGGGATCACGTGTTTTCCGCGCACATCGACACGCTGGGCCCCCTCCGGGATCTCGACCTCGTCCCCCGCCGCAAGGATGCGCCCGTCCTCCAAGAGGACCACGCCTTCGGCGATCACGGGACCATCGACGGGATGCAGGGTCGCGCCCTCGAGAGCGACGACCCCGGCGAAGGCCACCCCGTAGACCAGGACGATCATGCCGGCTGGCCGAGCAGCTGGGGAAGGACCTCCCGGCGGTGGATGGCGCGCACCGTCTCCATGGTGTCGGCGTCTGCGGCCGCCTTGTCGGGCCGGGAGCCCTGGACCCGGGCGAAGCGCAGCGCCAGCCCGCCTGGGTCGCGCGGGCTCTCATGCAGCTCGTTGCAGGCGACCTCCACCACCAGCTCGGGCGCCACGAAGACCGTCTGCCCCTCGCGGCGGGTCTCGCGCGCGAGCAGCGCGGTGGTCTGCCAGGCGAGCACCTTGTCGGTGAGGCCCTTGAAGGTCTTGCCCAACATGACCCAGCCTCCGTCTTGGTCGCGGGCGCCCAGGTGGAGGTTGCTGAGCCAGCCCTTGCGCCGACCGCTCCCCCACTCCGCGGCGAGGATCACCAGATCGAGAGTGTAGGCGGGCTTGAGCTTGCGCCATGCACCCCCTCGATGGCCAGCCTGGTAGGGGCTGTCGGGATCCTTGGCCATGAGCCCTTCGTGGCCGTCTCGGATGGCCTGGGCCAGGAAGACCTCCGCGGCTTGGGCGTCATCGGTGCGAAGTCGAGGCACCACCAGCTCTGGCGGACAGAGCGCCTCGAGGGCCGCGGCGCGGACACGCTCAGGCTCATCGATGAGCTCGTCGCCATCGAGCAGGAGGCAGTCGAAGAAGAAGACCGAGAGCGGCAGCTCCTCTCGCAGCTGTGCCGCCGCAGTCGCAGACTTTCGTCCGAAACGGCGCATGGTGGTCTGGAAGGACAGCGGACGTCCGTCGCTTCCCAGCGCGATGACCTCGCCGTCGAGGACGGCCCGCTTCGCGCGAAGGGAGCGGACCACCGCCACCACCTCGGGCACCGCCACGGAGACCTCGTGGAGCGCCCGGGTGTAGACGCGAACCTTGGCGCCTTCCTTGTGGACTTGCACACGCGCGCCGTCGAGCTTGAGCTCGAAGCTCGCCTCTGGAAGATCTGCCAACACCTCGTCGACGCCGATGGCGGTGTCGGCCAGCATGGGCTGCAGCGGACGGAAGAGCCGCATGCGGAAGGACCAGAGGGCCGCCTCTCCACCCTCGACGGCCGCCCTCACGGTGGCCCGCACATCGCCCGACAGCATGTGGGCTCTTCGCACCGCCGCAGCATCGACCTCGGCAGCCTGCGCGACCGCCTCGAGGAGCAGGCCGACGCGGGCGCCCTGGCGCAGCTCGCCCATGAGGAGGTGCAGCAGAAACTGCTGTTCGTCGGCGGTGGCGTCTTGGAGGAGCTCGCCGAGGAGCCGCAGACGGCGCGCCGTGCTGCCCCGACCGGCCACGGCATCGATGGCCGTGAAGATCGCGTCGACCTGAGCGACCCAGAGGCGGGCTCGGGGGGCAGGCGGTGTCTCCGAGACCTCCCGAAGGGCCGCGGGCCCGATGCCGATCCGACCCTGCCGAAGCTCTCCCGCCCACCAGCTCACCACGATGGGCCGCAGATCTCCGTCCAGGCGGCCCAGCAGCTCGGCCAGCGCGGCCACCTTGGCGGTGCGGGAGCGCGTCGCCCCCACCGCCTGACTGACATCCACGATCTCGTGCAGCTTCACGGACTTCCTCGGAGCGGCCAGCGGCGGCCGGACAGGCGCAGCCTACTCGCTACTTGGCCCCGAAGCGCCGCCAGCTCTCGACCGTCAGCGCCGTGAACTCCGTCTCGTCACCGCTCACACCATCGGTCACGGTGATGCTGCCCTCGAAGGTTGCCCAGAGGTAGTCACCAGACTCGTCGTGGGCGTCCACCACCAGCACCTGGACGCCGTCACCGTCGCCCTGGTAGTAGAAGTCCCAGCTCGATGCGTCGATGGTGTCCACCCAGGCCACCTTGTCGACCACGAACTCACCGGCCCCGTGGACGTCACCCACCACGTCGACGCGGAGCTGGACCTCCCCGTCGCCCTGCTCGGCGATCAGGGTGGAGGTGCTGGCGTTCCCCGTCCAGTAGCCGGGCTCGCCCACGAACTCGGAGCCTGCGATCACAGCGTCGAACACTGCGTCTCCGGGAGTCTTGATCTCCCCCAGGTCGTGGTCGGTGTCGGTGTCGGTGTCGGTGTCTGCGTCGGTGTCCGTGTCGGTGTCGGTGTCGGTGTCGGTGTCCGCTTCGGCCACCGCAGTGTCGTCGTCTTTGTCGCCACAGGCCCCGAAGAGAGCCAAGGCTCCTGCCATCATCCAGCGCAGCATTGTGCCTCCAGCGCACCAGCCTACTCCGTGGGCTCCCTCCGCCCGAGCGCTGGTTCACTCACGATTCACAGCAGAGACCTCTGCGGCTCACACGCGGGTGTAATGAACGGGGTGCATCGGCCGTAGACAGGTCGCGACCACCACAAACGGGAGTACAGATGAGCTACGCAGCCACCCTCGGCCGGGTCATGGCCGGCGACTATGACGACGCCACCCAGGAGGAACGCCACGAGGCCGTCAAGGAGCTCATCGCGGTGTGTGCGGTGGCTGCTGGCGCGGTGAGCATCCAGCCGGTCCCGCTCCTGGACCTCGTGCTCGTCTCCCCCATCCAGGTGGGCCTGGTCCAGGGCATCGGGCGCATCTATGGCCACCAGCTCGACAAGAAGGCCGTGGTCGAGATGCTGTCGACCTTCGGCGCGAGCCTCGTGGCCCAGAACGTCATGATGGCCTCAGCCAAGCTGGTGCCCTTCGCAGGCTGGATCGCGGCCGCCGCCATGGCCTACGCCCTGACCCATGCCATCGGCGAGGTGGCCGACCACTACTTCCGCCACGGTCGAGGCGTGTCCCCCGACGACCTCAAGTCCATGTTCAGGAAGACCTACAAGGAGAAGAAGGACGAGCGGATGGCGGCGATGAAGGAGCCGTCCCTCAAGGAGCGCCTGGAGCAGCTCAAGGAAGCGTACGCGGCTGGCCTCATCGACGACGACGAGTTCGAGGTCAAGAAGGCGGACATCCTGGCCGCTCTCTAGACCCGGCTGGAGCGACACGGGATCGGCGTGGAGACACGCTTCCCCTACCCTGTCGCCGTGCGTACCCGTCTGCTGCGTGAGCTTCCCTGGTTGATCGGTGCCGTGCTGGCAGCGACGCGCTTGTGGTGGAGTGGTCAGGCCTTCGTGCTCGATCAGCAGCTCGGCGGCTACCAGTGGCCCGAGTACCTGCGCAATGCCTGGATGGTCGTGCACCAGCAGAACGTGGGGTACATGTCCGAGCGCAGTGCCGGGCCGGCCATGCTGCAGGGGTGGCTCGGCGAGCTCTTCGTCAGCTACCCAAACGGCGCGCTGGTGTTCAGCGGGTTGTGCATGCTGGCGGCCCTCGGAGGGACAGCCCTGGCCGGGCGTGCACTCGCGGGTCCTTGGGCCGGCGCCGCGGCTGCGCTGGCGCTGACCTTCACGGCGGCCCCCCTGGACGCCACACGCTGGGCCAACCACTACCCGGTCCAGGCCGCAGGCTTCGGTCTCGCCCTGGGCTTCGGTGCCGCATGTGCACGCTGGCCGCGGCTGTCGCTGGCGCTGCTCTCGGGCCTCGGCGCGGCGCTGGCCTGGAGCCTGGACGCCCGAGGCCTGGCCGTGGCGCCCATCGCTGGAGGACTGGTGTTCTTCGGCGTGATCGGCACGGCCTCCTGGCCCCGCAGGGGAGCGCTGGTGGTGCTGTTCCTCGTGGGGCTGGCTGCCTGGCCGGCGAGCCGCACCCTGGTGTGGACGCCCGACGGACACGCGCGCTCGCTCGCCGACGACCACGCCACCCAGCAAGGGGTCGCAGACCGGTGGATCCGGCGCACGAGCGACAACACGGTGACCTGGCCCTGCCTCGCAGCGGACGCCCCGCCCCTGATGACCCTTGCCTCGGCCACCTCCGAGTGCGGCCCCGCCCTGCTCCGCTACAACGCCCGCGAGCGACTCCCCAGACAGCTCCCCTTCGGGCTCGTGGCCACCCTGGCCGGCCTGGGGCTCTCGGTCCTGCCAGGCCGACGAGGTGTCCGAGCATCTCTCGCCAGCGGCCTCACCCTCTTCGGCGGACTGGCCTCCCTGGTGCTCCTGGCAGCCTGGGTTCCCCTGCCCGAGCGCTACCTCCTCGCCTGGTCTCCGCTCCTCGCCCTGGCTCTCCCTGTCGGCCTGACCCGTCTCTTGACCACCCTGACGCCACCCCGGGCAGCGGCGTGGCTGGTGCCCATCGGGCTGAGCCTGGCCCTGGGCGCGGCCTGGCTGCTCGATCCCAGCCTCCGCGACACCCAGAGTGACCTGGACAACAACCCACACGTGGCTCTCCGGCTGTCGGCCGCCACAGCTGCACGCTCGGTGCTCGGCCCAGACGACCATCTCCTCGACTGCACCGATCTGTCCGTGGCAGTCCAGCTGCTCCCACGGCTCAGCACCGTGCCGCCACCCCAGCTCCGCCTCCTCGAGCCGAGCCGATGCCTCGAGTGGGTGGCCCAGCCGCAGCCCGGAGACGGCTCGGCCTTCGTGTTCACCCAGCTCAACGAAGGCGGTGGCCCACGCGAGCAGTCCCACACGGCCACGGTGTCTGCCGCCGTCGCCGAGCAGCCGGGCTGGTCGTCGGTGTGGGAGTGGCGCGGTGCCACGCTATGGCGCTGGGAGCCATCGTCGGAGTAGACGGCAGGCCCACCCTTCTGAGAGTGACCCATGGCCGCCAAGCTCAGCGTCAACATCAACAAGTACGCCCTGCTGCGAAACTCCAGGGGCCACGACGTGCCGAACCTCGTGCAGGCCGCAGACGTCTGCATCGCGGCGGGGGCTCAGGGCATCACGGTGCACCCTCGACGAGACGAACGCCACGTCCACATGGCCGATGTACCCGTGCTGGCCGCACATCTGCGAGAGAACCACCCCAGCATCGAGTTCAACATCGAGTGCGAGAACCACCCTGATCTCATCGAGCTGGTCCTGGCCAACCGTCCCCACCAGTGCACGCTGGTGCCGGTCACGCCCGGAGAGGTCACGAGCGACCACGGCTGGGACCTGCCCCGCGAGGCCGACGACCTCGCACCCACGGTGGCACGCCTGAAGGCGGCCGGGATCCGGGTGTCGATCTTCATGGACTGCGAGACGGAGCCCATGGCGGCCGCCGCTCAGGCCGGCGTGGACCGGGTGGAGCTGTACACCGGGCCCTATGCATGGGGCTGGGGAACCGCCGACCAGGATCGGGAGACCGAGCGGGTCTGGGCCGCGGCCGCGGCCGCCGTGGCGGCGGGCATGGGGGTGAACGCCGGCCACGATCTCGACCGCCACAACCTGCCCGGCATCTGCGCCATGCCCGGTCTGGACGAGGTGAGCATCGGCCACGCCCAGATCTGCCGGGCGCTGGAGGTCGGCACGACGACGTCGGTCCAGGAGCTCCTGCAGGCACTGGAGCCGTAACCTCACATTTTACAAGCCCACAACTTCGATGGCCCTACCCTGTAACCAGACAGGGGACATCGGATGTCGTGGACCATGAGATGTGCTTCGTTCCTTTGGATCCTGGCCATCCTCTCCGGTCAGGCCCAGGCAGATCCCGAGGCCGTCGAACCTGTCCTCCCGGTCTTCCTCGACGGCCTCCCCGCCGCCTGGCCCGAGGGGGCTGAGGGTGCGGGACTGGAGGGCCAGGTCACCCTGTCGCTCGTGGTCTCCGAGACCGGCGAGGTCGTAGAGGTCGCCGTCGCCGAGGGGGCGGGACATGGCTTCGACGAGGCCGCGGTCCAGGCCGCCTGGAGCTACCGCTTCACGCCTGCCCGCGACGACGCCGGACAGCCCAGCGCTGCGCGCATCGGCTTCGTGGTGCAGTTCCGCCTCGACGCCGTGCCTGACGTGGCCCTGGAGGGCCAGGTGCTGAGGGGCGGTGCCGGTGGTGGAAGAGCCCTGAGCGGGGCCAGCCTCGAGCTGTCCGGCCCCGATGAGGTGCGGGTGCAGGTGCGGGTCGACGAGACCGGAAGCTTCCGGGTCGCTGGGCTGAAGGCCGGAACCTGGACGGTGCTCGCCCAGGCGCCGGGCCACCAGAGCCAGACCGAGACCGTCGAGGTGGAGGCCGGCACGGCCCTGAGCCTGACCGTACGCCTTCGCCCCGAGAACGCTGACCCCTTGGTCGATGAGGTGAGCGAGACGATCCTCGTCGTCGACACCCGCCTGCGTCCCGAGGTGAGCGAGCGTCGCCTGAGCGCCGCGACGGTGGAGATCATGCCCGGTGCCGGGGGCGACCTCGTGCGGGCCCTGCAGAACCTGCCCGGGGTGGCTCGCACCCCCTTCGGCGCCGGCCAGCTCCTCGTGCGCGGCACCGCCCCCGAGGACTCGGCCTTCTTCGTCGACGGCCTGCCGCTGCCGCTGGTCTACCACTTCGGCGGCTTCTCCACGGTCGTCGATCCCGCCCTGCTGGACGAGGTCGTCTTCCTTCCAGGGGGCTACGGCGCCCGCTACGGCGAGGGCCTGGGCGGCATGGTGGACCTGCGCCTGCGCCGCGATCCCCCCGAAGAGCGCGAAGTGCTCGCCTCCCTCGACCTCTTCCAGGCACGGTCTCGCGCGGCGATACCTCTGGGCGAGCAGGGGGCACTGGCCCTGGGCGCGCGCCAGTCGCACCTCCACCTCATCCTCAACCCCATCGTCAACCTC
>JAERSX010000597.1 GCA_016845285.1 Deltaproteobacteria bacterium
GGCTCCAGCCGAGCAGGCCATCGAGTGGCTGGCCCGCGTCGCCCTGGGCCTCGAGGCCCCGGAGCTGCCCGACGATGCCGCCGCAGAGGCCGCGCGCGCCGCCGGAGAGTTCCTCGATCTGGTGCGCGCACCCGAGGCCACCGTCTGGACCACCATCTCGGCACTCCAGTCGGCCTATGTGCCGGTCGATGCCCTGCTGCGACGGGTGGACGACTCCGATCTGAACCGCCTGGACGACCAGGACCCCATGGGCGGTCGGGGCCCAGCCGGCGACGAGAACCAAGACGCCTCGCTGGGCATGGATCCCTCGCAGAACGCCGACGGGCCCGAGCGCGGGGCCAACCCCAACGCCGACCCCACCGAAGATCTCGACTACCGGCCCATGGACGCCGACCCCTGGGGCGCCGAGATCCGCCCCGAGGCCATGTCGTCGAAGGATCGAGACGTGGAGAGCCGGGCTCGCGATCTGCTCCGGGCCATGCGTGAGGCCGACGGGGACGGAGACATGGCCGAGGCCCGCCGTCGTGCGGCCGAGCAACAGTCCTACGAAGAGATGGCCGCCTTCCTCGACCGCATGGAGGCCCCCCACGGCCCCATGAGAGATGCGCCACGGGAGCGTGCCATCGCCGAGGAGCTGACCGGCAGCCGCGGTGGCGGTGGCGCCCTGGACGCCGACACGGAAGGCAAGGGACAGACCTTCCTGTACCCGGAGTGGGACGCCAGCATCGAGGACCACAAGCCCAACTGGGTGCGGCTCACCGAGTACTCGCTGCAGCCCGGCTCGGCCGAGTTCGTCCACGCCGTGCGCGACGAGCACGGCCCCCTCATCGGACGCATCCGACGCTCCTTCGAGGCGCTGCGCCCCGAGGCCAACCATCGGGTGCGTGGGCTGCTGGACGGCGACGAGATCGATCTCGACCGGGCCATCGAGCAGCGCATCGAACGACGGATGGGGGGCTCGCCCAGCGGCCGCATCTACATGCAGCACCGCCGCGACGAGCGGGACGTGGCCGTGGCCTTCCTGGTGGACATGAGCAGCTCGACCAACGAGCTGGCCAACGCCGAGGGCAAGCGCATCATCGACGTGGAGAAGCAGGCGCTGGTCCTCATCGCAGAGGCACTGGACGCCATCGGCGACCGCTACGCCATCTACGGCTTCTCCGGCTACGGCCGCGACCAGGTGGCCTTCTACGTGGCCAAGGACTTCGACGACGCCAGCAGTGACGCCGTCCGCGAGCGCATCGGTCGCATCAGCTGGAAGATGGAGAACCGCGACGGCGCCGCCATCCGTCACTGCATTCGCAAGCTCGACCAGGTGCAGTCCCGGGTCAAGCTGCTGCTCCTGTTGTCGGACGGCAAGCCCCTCGACTGCGGCTGCGATCACTACAGCGACCGCTACGCCCAAGAGGACACCCGTCAGGCTCTCGTCGAGGCACGCAAGGCGGGCATCCACCCCTTCTGCATCACGGTAGACCCCCTGGGTCAGGACTACCTCGCCCACATGTACGGCGATGTGGGCTACACGGTCATCGACCGGGTCGATGCGCTGCCCACCCGACTGCCCTTGATCTACAGACGCTTGACGCGCTGAGTGACCGCACCACCCCCGCCGCCGTCAACCTGCGCTAACGTTGTGCCGACCGTGGTTCGGGGCCTGCCCAGTACTTGGAGCCAGCTTGGAAATCGGACTTCTGCATCTCCACCGAACCCTGGCCTACGCCATCTTCCTGATCGCGTTGGTCAACCTCGTCATCGCCCTGTCCAAGGGCCGCACCGACGCGGGCATGGCCGGGGTGCTCCACTGGACCCACAAGGGCGGCGTGATGATGGCAGGCCGCCTCACCCTGGTGGTGGGCATCGTGCTCTTCGCCGTGTTGGGCACCTACCCGCTCACCTCGCTCTGGATGTGGTCCGGGATCCTCCTCTGGGCGCCCATCGAGATCGTGAGCAAGCGCTTCGTTCAGCCCGAGATCGACCTGGTCAAGGACGGGGGGAGCGGCTCGAGCCGCCTCGTCATCGGCACGGCCATCGAGCTCGTGTGCATCGTGCTCATCTTCGGCCTCATGACCGCTCGCCCCTTCTGAGCCGACCCCGTTGAGCCCGCGTCTGGCCGTCATCGGCGATGTGCACACCCACTTCGGATACCTGCGACGGTGCCTGGAGCACGCTCAGGCGCACGAGGCCACCGCCTTCCTCTTGGTGGGCGACCTCGCCGACGCCGGCTGGAAGCTGCAGCGCACGCCGCTCAAGAAGCGCCGCTACCGGGCGAAGGCAGCCGAGGTCCTGGACCTGGTCCGCGCCACGGGCCGCCCGACCTTCTACGTACCCGGCAACCACGACCTGCCCTCCCTCGATCTACCAGGGAACATCGACGGCACCGTGGTCGAGCTCGACGGCCTCCGGGTGGGGGGCCTCGGGGGTGCGGGCCCCGCTCGCTTCGGCTTCGCCTACGAGTGGTCGGAGGCGACCGCCGCAGGACGTCTCCGAGACCTCCCCTCCTGTGACGTCCTGCTCACCCACTGCCCGCCGGCACGCACAGAGCTCGACCGGATCGAGAGCGGCAAGCACGTGGGCAGCGAGGCCATCCGCAGCTGGGTCGAGACCCACGGCCAGGTGATGGTCTGCGGGCACATCCACGAGGCGGCGAGCGTGGCGCAGCACGGCGACTGCC
>JAERSX010000598.1 GCA_016845285.1 Deltaproteobacteria bacterium
CCGTGACCCCTGGTGACAGGTACGCGTGGCGCCGCCGCCGGGCGGGGGGACGGGTGCTATCTTGGGCTCATGTCGCCCCGACCTCCGTCGCGTCGTCGGCCGGGCCTCTGGTTCCTGTGTGGACTCCTGAGCTGCCAGCCGGAGCCTGTGAGCTGCCCGCCAGGAACCACGCTGGGAGCGGACGGGGTGTGCTTCGATCCCGAGGCGGCGCTGCGCACGATTCCACTCGAGGGGGCGCGTCTGGTCCGGCGCCTCAGCCTCGACCTGCGCGGGGTGCTTCCATCCCTCGACGAGCTCGAGGACGCCGAGGCTGCTGTCGCCGACGGCTCGGACGCGGCCTTCGTGGCCGAGCTCACCGCCGCCTACCTCGACGATCCCCTCTTCGAAGAGCGTCTCGTCCACCGGCTGGCAGAGAGCTGGCACACCCGGGTCGACGTCTTCCACGTCTTCTACCCGGAGTACGAGGTCCTCGATGGCCGCGATGACATCGAGTACGCCTTCGAGCGGTCGGTGGGTGAGGAGCCCCTGCGGCTCGTCGCCTGGGTGATCGCCAACGACGAGCCCTGGTCCACGGTGGTGACCACCGAGTACGCCATGGCCAACGAGCTCCTCGAAGAGATCTGGCCCATGGAGCGCCTGAGCGACGAGCCCGGTTGGCAGCTCGCCCACTGGACCGATGAGCGTCCGGCGGCGGGTGTGCTCGCGAGCAACGGGCTGTGGTGGCGCTACGTGTCCACCGTCACCAACTACAACCGCCTCCGTGTCGCGGCCATCATGAGGCTGCTCATCTGCGACGACATCCAGGCGAGGCCGGTGAGCTTCGTGGAGCTGCCCGCCCTGGGCGACGGCGACAACCTCCAGGAGGCCCTTCGGAGCACGCCCTACTGCATGGGCTGTCACTCCAACATCGACCCCATCGCCGCCAACCTCTTCGGCTTCTGGGTGGGCAACGAGCACAGCAGCGTCGAGGTCGACACCTACCATGTGGAGCGAGAGCCCATGGGGCCCTTCCTCCTCGACCTCGAGCCAGCCTGGTTCGGCACCCCGACCCACTCACTCGCAGAGCTGGGCCAGCAGATCGCCGGCGATCCACGCTTCGACTCTTGCGCTGCGGAGTCCATGGCCGAGCTCTTCTGGCGGCGGCCGGTCACCCTGGACGACCACGAGACGGTGCAGGAGCTGCTGGGCAGCTACCTCGACGCTGAGGGGCGGATGAAGCCCCTGATCACCGCAGTGACCGAGACCGACAGCTACCGGGCGGGTCACCTCGGCGGTGCTGCCTCGGAGGCCGATCTCGAGCGGGAGATCACCACGCGCCTCATGACCGGGGACACCCTGGCCAGCACCCTCGAAGACCTCACGGGGTGGACCTGGGTGATCGACGGCTTCGCCCAGCTCGACAACGACAGCGGGGGCCACCGCCTGCTGGCCGGCACCGTCGACGGCGTCTACCAGACTCGACCTCAGGAGACGCCCAGCCTCACGTGGACCATCGTGCAGCAGCGGGCCGTGGAGGCCGCGGCCGATCACGTGGTGGCGGGAGATCTGGGCGGGGCGGGGGAGGGTGCACCGCGCCTGCTGACCGAGGTGTCCCTCGACGTGCGCCCGGGCGATGCCGCCTTCGATGCGCAGCTCGACGACCTCGCCCTGCGGCTCTGGGGACTGTCCCTGGACGATGGGCGCCAGGAGGCACTGGAGGGTCTGTGGGAGGCCGCCGCCGACCCTGCCAGCGGAGAGTCCCAGGACGACGCCGTCCGAGCGGCCTGGAGCACGCTGCTCATCGCCATGATGCGCGACCCCGACTTCGGGAGCTACTGATGGGCGACCCGAGCAGCACCCGTCTCGACAGGCTGCGCGCGCGCGCTGCTGCCGACCGCCGCTCACGCATCGAAGAGGCCCTTAGGAGCGGGCTCCTCGACCGCCGTGAGGTGTTGCGCATGGCGGCCGCCGGCACGCTCGGGACCCTCGGTGCCCTGGCGCTGCCAGGTCGCCCTGCGCGGGGCGCCGTGCCGGCCAGCGAGCGGAAGTTCCTGTTCATCTTCGTCAAGGGCGGCTGGGATCCCACCTACGCCCTGGCCCCCATGTTCCACAGTCCGTACGTGGCCGTGGACGAGGCCAGCGAGGCGGTGCACTACGACGGGCTCGACGTCGTGAGCGCCTTCGAGCGCCCGAGCGTCGACAGCTTCTTCGAGGCCTACGCCAGCCGTGCCTGCTTGATCCACGGCATGGAGGTTCGCGCCGTCACCCACGATCAGTGCCGTCGGCTGGTCATGACCGGGACCTCCGACACCGCCGCCGACGACTGGCCCAGCGCCATCGCGGGCCACTCGCCGGACTACCTGCTGCCCAGCCTTGTGGTCAGCGGACCCGCGTTCACCACGGCCTACACCAGCTCGGTCATCCGCCTCGGCCGCACCGCCCAGCTCTCTCGCCTCCTCGACGGCACCGCCATCACCGACGAGAGCGAGCTGATCACGGCGCTACCCACCCGCGACCGGGCCGCCCTGGTCGATGGGTACGTCTCCGATCGCGTCGCCACGCACAGCGGCGTGGACCGGGTCGGCCAGGCTGCCCGCTACGCCGCCGACCTCGAGGCCAGCCACGAGCGTCTCGCCCTGGTGCGAGAGCTCGAGGACGAGCTGGAGCTGGAGATCGAGCTCGAGGCCAACGCCTACACCGACGTCAAGCAGCTCGTGGCGCCTGCCCTCGCCTGCCTGGAGCTGGGGCTGAGCCGCGTCGCCATGGTGGAGCACGCCGGCTACCTCAGCAAGAACTGGGACAGCCACGCCCAGATCGGCATGCAGTCGGTGCACTTCGAGGTGCTCTTCGACGACCTGCTCCACATCATGGACGAGCTGGACACGCGGTCCGGTCCGGCGGGCGGCAAGCTGAGCGACGAGGTGACGCTGGTGGTCTTCAGCGAGATGGGACGCGCCCCCATCATCAACGCCGCCCAGGGCAAGGACCACTGGACCTACACCAGCGTGCTCATGGTGGGACCCGGTGTGCGGGGCGGACACACCATCGGTGGCTACGACGAGTCGCTGCTGGGACAGGCGACCGACCTGGCGACGGGCGAGGTCGACGAGGACGGCGGGGTGCGGCTGACCAGCAAGCACCTCGGCGCCACGCTCATGGCGATGGCCGATCTCGATCCTGGCGAGGTCTCCGTCATCGAGGGCGTCCTGGACAGCGGCTGAGGGGCCGGTGCCGCGGAGGGCGGCTGGGTGGGCGCGTCAGTCCACGGGCTCGTCGCCGAACATCTCGATCTCTACGATCCCGACCTCGTTGGCGTAGGTCTGGCCGCCCTCGTTGGCGGTGATGAGGTAGCGCCAGTGGCGGTACGCCGTCTCGTTGTCCACCTCCCAGTAGGAGAAGGCCTCTCCGCCGTACATCACGTAGGCCAGGTTGGCGTCGCTCACGGAGTCGACGGTGGTCCAGCTCTCGCCATCGTCGCTGCCCTGGAGCTCGAAGTCGCGGACCCGGTAGCCCTCGTGGAAGCTGGCCCCCATCAGCCCGTAGCGGGTGACGGCCCAGGCGTTGCCCTCTCCGAGGTCGACGGCGATCCACTCGGGGCCGCCCGTCCAGGTCGTGTGCCAGGTGCTGTACCCAGCCGTGCCCGGGTTGTCGTCGAAGGCGTGGTCTGCGTAGTAGGTCGTGTCGTCGCACCCGCCGTAGCAGCTGCTCGCCGAGTACGAGGTGCCGCCCAGGCCGGTGATGTCGTCGCTGTAGCGGGCCTCTTCCACGG
>JAERSX010000599.1 GCA_016845285.1 Deltaproteobacteria bacterium
GAGGACGGCGACGGCTACACCGAGCTCGGCGGAGACTGCGACGACGCCGACGCCAGCGTGAGCCCTGCCGAGCAGGAGACCGAGGGCAACGGTGTCGACGACGACTGTGATGGGGTGACCTCGTGACAAGCATTCTGTTGGGCCTCGCGCTCGCCACAGCTCCCCAGGCCCAGGCTGCAGACACGTGGGTGTACTACAACGGCAGCTACATCACCTCGTCGGAGGTGGCATCGCTGAGCACGGCGCTGACCGCTGCGGGCGCCTCGGTCACCACCACCACCACCGCGAATTGGTCCCAGACCTGGTCCAACTACAAGCTGGTGGTCATCCTGCTGCCCGCAAGCGGCTTCAGCACCGCACAGATCGCGTCGCTCAAGAGCTGGGTCAACGGCGGTGGCCGCCTGGTGATCGCGGGTGACTACTCCAGCTTCAGCACCTTCAACAACCGGGTGAACAAGGTGCTCAGTGGGCTGGGCACCGGCATGTCGCTGGGCAGCACGGTGGTGGCGTCGAGCTGCAACAGCACCACCAACATCACGTCTGACCAGATCACCAGTGGTGTCTCCCGGGTCTACCTGGCCGCCACCAACAGCGTCAGCGGCGGCACCGGCCTGGTGAAGTACGGCTCGACCACCTTCCTGGCTGTCGATCAGGCCTCCGGTGCGACGTCCTCGCGCAGTCCGTACGACGTGGTCGCCTCGGGCGACGTCAACGTCCTCATCGGGAGCTGCTCCGGCTCTTCATCGGCGACCGCCAACTACCAGCTCTGGCAGAACCTCTACGACGTGTGCTCCGACGACGACGGCGACGGCTACGATGACGACAGCTGCGGCGGTGACGACTGTGACGACTCCGACAGCGACATCAACCCCGGCGCCACCGAGGTTCCCTACGATGGCGTGGACGACGACTGCGACGGCGACGACCTGACCGACGTCGACGGCGACGGCTACGACGCCGACGTGGTGTCTGGCGGGACGGACTGCGACGACAACGACTCCAGCATCTACCCGGGCGCCACCGAGTCGGCAGACGGGACCGACGAGGACTGCGACGGCACGGTCGACGAGGAGACCAACTGGTACGACGACGACGGTGATGGCTGGACCGAGGCCGCCGGCGACTGCGACGACGACGACAGCGGGGTGAACCCGGGTGCCGTAGAGACCGCCGACGGTGTGGACGAGGACTGCGACGACACCATCGACGAGGGCACCGACGACTACGACGACGACGGCGACGGCTACACCGAGAACGAGGGCGACTGCAACGACGGCGACGAGGACGTGAACCCCGCAGAGGCCGAGGAAGACGGCAACGGTGTCGACGACGACTGCGACGGCACCGTGGACGACGGCGCCTTCGACGGCGACGGCGACGGTGTGACCGAGTGGGCCGGCGACTGCGACGACGACGATCCCGACGTGTACCCGGGGGCCGAAGAAGACCCGAACGGCGTCGACGACGACTGCGACGGCGAGACCGACGAAGGCACGGTGGGCTACGACGACGACGGCGATGGCTACTCCGAGTCGGCCGGCGACTGCGACGACACCGACAGCGCCATCTCCCCCGACGCCACCGAAGATCCCGACAACGGCATCGACGACGACTGCGACGGCTTCACCGACGAGGGCAGCGAGTCCAGCGACGACGACGGCGACGGCTGGAGTGAGCTCGAGGGCGACTGCGACGACGACAACGAGACCACCAGTCCCGACGCCGACGAGGTGGCCGGCAACGGCATCGACGACGACTGCGACGGCGAGATCGACGAGGATCTCACCGAGGACTTCGACCAGGACGGCGTGACCGAGGCCGCGGGCGACTGCGACGACGGCGACTACTGGGTGAACCCGGACGCGCGCGAGATGTGTGACGGTGTCGACAACAACTGCGACGGGGAGATCGACGAGGCCTGCCCCGACGTGGAGTCCGAGCTCACCGGCGACGACAGCAACGGCAGCTGTGCCTGCGGAGCGGCCACACCTGCCGGAGGCGCATGGGTGCTCCTGGTCGCGCTCCTGGGTCTACGCCGACGTCGCTGAGCTCGGTGGTCTTCAGGCTGCTCCTGCAGCTGGGGCGAGCACTGTGAGTGTGGCTCTTCGACCATCACGGTCGCCAGGCAGGTCACACGCCCAGGGCCGCTACCGCCAGTCGGGACCCCCGTGGAACACGAGCGAGTCTTGTCCTAGGATCACGCCGGGCTCTCCCTCGACGTCGATCGAACGGGGTTTTGGGCTCGCTCGCTCTTGGTGTGCGCACACCTGAGCCGGAACGCCGCCATCATCCAGCTAGAGGCGCTCCACGCAGACATCGGTGGAGGCCACGCAGATGCGGTAGCCAAAGCCACGACGGGACGCGACCACATGTCGAAGGACAACACGGGCATCGGCGCTGTCCAGCTCCGCGTGTTCTCCCGATGTGTGCCTGCGGACACACTGTCTCAGGAGATCCAGCGAGAGCTCCCCGCCGTCGACACAAGCCAACAAAGAAGAGCGGACCTGGCTGAACACCTGCGCCAGGTTGGTGTTCTCGCCCAGGTGCTCGAGCAGATCCCACTGATGCACCACATCAGGCGCCGCCTCCAGGAGAACGCCGAGCGCCCGGGCCGGTGTCGGCGGCAACTCCAGCTGACGACCATTCAGTTCCACCACGCAGTTGTCTGCATCCCAGACCACGCGGAACGAGAGGCCCTCCGCCTGCTGGGCATCCGTCGACTCCGGCACCAGCGAGAGTGCGTCCACCACGGGAACCGTGGCGTGCAACAGCTGCACCTGCAACATCACGCCACCCACCTGCAGGGTCGACCCTGACGCGATGACGCTGATGTCTCCCGGCTTCAGCGCCTCGCCGTCGAGAAAGGTGCCGTTGCTCTGTGTCAGCGGCTCTACCAGAATGCGCCCGCTGTCGAGAGACAGTCGCACATGTCGTCGAGACACTGTGTGGTCCGGAAGGTGGAGCCCGCACTCGGGGTGTCGACCGAGCTCTGTCGGCATGGCTGGGGTCCACGCGAGAACAACCCCGCGTCCGATGGTGCACGTGTCGGCGACGGCCTTCACGGTGAGCAGCACCTGTTGTATCCCTGCCATGGTGCCCTCGTATCCTCGTGACGATGGGCAAGCCCCCTGGGTGGAGCCCACCATCGTCAACGCGCACGAAGAGCCCACGCGAGGCGTTTGCGACGGCTCTCGCTCCACGAGCCACCCGTTCCGCCTCGACCGTCACAGTTCGCGAAGGGTTCGCGAACGATCCCGCCTCGGACTCGGGTCATGTTGGTTCATCGGTCCAGGACGGGGCCGTCCCTGAGGAGGTCTCCATGAGCAACAAGATCGACCGGCGCCAATTCACCCTCGCGACCCTGGCCCTGGTGGGCGCGGCCACCACGGCATCGGTGGCACTCGCAGGACAGCAGGGCTCAATTGACATCAGCGTGCCCAACCCCAAGGCCCTCAAGGGCCTGTCTGGCGACGCGCTGCGCAAGGCGCTCTCCAAGCAGCTTCATGTTCAGGTCGCCGGAGGCGACGAGGTGGTGGCCGCCCTGGTCGCCATCAAGATCACAAATGGCAAGGTCGCAGACACCTTCACCTCGAAGTCGTTCACCGCTCGAGGCGGCAAGGCGGCCCCGGTAATCGGGCTCATGTTCCTTCCCGGCGGAGACTTCATCCCGGGCGACATGTGGATCCCGGGCGACATGTGGATCCCAGGCGACATGTGGTACACGGGCAATGCCGAGAGCGTCGCTTCCAAGGCCGCCGTGAGCGCCGTCGCGAGGCTGAAGGCCAAGCACGGCCTGTTCTTCGTGGTGGTGACGGCCTCCGCCAAGGACCGCGAGCGCTTTCAGTCGAGCGGCACCGCCCTCGCCTTGGAGTAGCGCATGCGCTGCGCTGTCATCGGAGCCGGCCCCACAGGGTGTCTCGCGGCGCGTGTCCTGGCCAACGCCGGTGCACACGTGTCGCTCATCGACCCGGCCCTGGCGCTGTCTGGACGGGCCCGACCTCAGGCGGGCCACGTCCACGTCCTCCCCGCGCCCCTCTGGCCGCGGCTCGAGCGACTGGCGCCCGGTCTCTTGAGCACCCTCGCCGACCTGGGCGTCCGCTTCGGGAGCGTGGGGGCCACCACCCTCGATGGCGAGATCGGCGGGACGGCGGTGCCGTGGCCAGACCGAGCCCGACTCGACGCCGCTCTGTTGGATCGCTGCCGCCATGGCCTGGACCTCCACGCCGCTCGGGTCAGGCGATGCACCTGGGACGACAGCCGCTGGCAGGTCGCGCTGGGAGACGGTGCCGAGCTCTCGGCAGACCTCTTGGTCGACGCCAGCGGCGTGAGTCGCGTCTCCTTTCGGAGCATCGCCGCCCTCGTCGGAGCGCCCATACCTGTCGATGTGGGCCCCTCGGGGGGCGCGTATGCGAGCGTCTCGCTCCGGGGCTTGTCGCTGCCCAGAGGCCGCCTCGGTCACCGCGTCCAGGACGAGGCCACCGGCCATCGCGCCATCTTGCTCCAGGAGTCCCAGGACCGTTGGCGTCTCACCCTGCAGCTGGGGGCGGGCACGCCACTGCCTCACACCCCCGAGGCCCTGGTCGAGATCCTCCAATCCTTCCGAGACCGCAGGCTGCAGCTCCTGGTCCACCATGCGACCGAGGTCGGCCCTCTCGCGACCTGGGCAGCCCAGCGGCCGACGCGCGCGGCCCTCGAGACCCTCCGGGGCCTCCCCGAGGGATGGCTCCCCCTCGGCGACGCCCTGCTGACCACGCCGCCGGCACTCGGACAGGGGATCGCCCAGATCGTCTACCAGGTCGCTCACCTGGAGAGCCAGCACCGGGCCGGGCACAGCGTCGAGAGAATACGAACCGACCTGTGTTCTGCGGCGGGTCAGCAGTGGATGATGGCCACCTTCCTGGTGGGGCTCGACGCGGCATAGCGCCTGCTCGGCACTCAGAGGCCGATACCGAGGGCGAGAGGAGGGAGCGCTTCCGGTTGTTCGGCGATTGGATGAGGCACATGATGGAGCCCCTCGGGCTCGATTCGGCGCCCTTCACCCAAGGATCCAAGCTGGGTTGTAGACTGGCGAGAGCGGGACTCACCCAGCCCCCATGATGAGCTCGTCTGGAGACGCACTCGTCAAGCTACGGACACTCCACATGATTCGATTCACTCATCACGGCAGGGTTCCCATGTGGATGTTGGGGCTCGGTGGTCTGATCTGGACGGGCTGCAACAAGCCTCAGGCCGACCCGGTGACCCCGGGCAGCACCGACACCCTCGACAC
>JAERSX010000600.1 GCA_016845285.1 Deltaproteobacteria bacterium
GGTGGCACCAAAGGACCGGATGGCAGCCCGCCAGCCCTCGCCCACCTGGCCCTCACCTTCGTCGCAGGGCGCCGGCCGCGACAGCTTCCAGAGCGCCTGGATGGTGGGCTTCGCCGGTGGCTCCACCGAGTCGACGAGCTCGGTGGCTTCTTCCTCGACACGCTCTTCTTCCAGGAGACCGTGGGCACGCGCCATCCGAAGGGCAGCTTCGGTGTTGGCACGCTCGGCCTCGACGTCTTCTTCGGGGTGAGGCCAGCCCAGCAGTGCGCCGGGCTGGAGCGCGTGAAGGCCCGGCAAGATGACGTGCTCCAGCGCGATCTGCACCGCACCGGACGGTCCAGGCACCGCGAAGATGGGCGTGCCCTCGGCGGTAAAGCCCGCCACGGCGTCGGTGTACATCGCGGCAGCGCCGATGCGCTGGAAGGCGGCGAAGCGGAAGACCTCGGCGAAGCCGGGCAACTCCTCGTCCAGCACACCTCGGACCCGCCGCATGACGGGCCGGGCTTCACGGTGGGTGCCACCACACAGCAGCACCACGCCCTTGCGATCGAGCGCCTCGTTCAGCGCCACGCGGAGCTCCGAGAGCTCGACGACCACGGCACTCTCCACCGGATGGCCGGCGGGCTCGATCAGCGTGCGCGCCACGCGCTCCACATGGTCTGTGTCGGTGGCCAGGATCAAGAGCTGGAAGCAGAGATGGTCAGCAGCAGACATGCGGGCGCTCCCCGGTCGAGCAGGTCAGGAGGTGGGAACCCACAGCGCCGCGAGATCGCCGCCGTCGATCAAACGTCGCACGGTGTGGGCTTCGGCGTACACGGTGTCGGCACCGTCATCGAGCACGTGCCGCAGCACCGCGGCACCGTCGTCGGTGCGTCCGAGGAGCCGGGTGCGGACGTGCACCCGCTCGCCGCGCATCACCGGCCGACGAAACCGAACCTGCTCGGCGACCGGCTGGACCGCCTCGGGGGCAAGGCCGGCGGAGGCCACCTTTCGCGCCACCGCCTCCTCGCAGAGGTCCACGTAGAAGGGGTGGTTGAGATGGCCGATGGGGTCCATCCAGGTCTGCCAGATCTCCAGCACATCGTGACTCTCGGCTTCGGCACCGGCCACACCCGCGGCTCGGGTGAGCGCGGGCACACGCTGGGGTGGCGTGCTGGTCTCGAAGATGGGGAAGTCGTCGACCAGCGCCTGAGGCGCCCGAGCGGGCTTCTGCGACGCATCGACGTAGACCCACTGCTGGGTGGCCAGTGCGACGGGCCCGTCCTCTCCCATCACCCGAACCTCGCGGCGGGTGATCATGTTGCGGCGGAAGTCACGGACCCAGGTTCGGGCCCACAAGCGCTCACCATAGCTGGCCTCACGCAGGTGAACAACACACTGGTTTGCAACGATAAAGGCTGCTTTTGCGGCGAACATCCGCTTCGGGCCCCAGCCCTGACGGGTGCTGTCTTCGACGGCAGCCACCTGAAACAGACGCCAGATCTCAGCCGCCCGGGCCACCTGGCGTGGGCTCACGGCGTGCCGTGGCAGCGCCAGGGGAATGGGCTCTCCGTACAGCTCCATGGGACCTCGAAGGCGACCCTACTCCACCCTCGAGCCAAGGGCCCGTGGCCGGGTCCCTGGTTCCGTTAGAGCCTGCCCGATGGCGCCACCGCCCGACTCCAACCACCCTGCTGAGCGCGCTCGCATCGAGGTCGGCATCGTCGACGGCATCGGCCGCATCGACGCGGCCGAGTGGGACGCCCTGTGTCCTCCCGACGACCCCTTCATCCGTCACGCCTTCCTCGCCTGCCTCGAGGACAGCGGCAGCGCAAGCGCCAAGGCCGGCTGGATGCCCGCCCACGTGGTCGTGCGCCAGGGCGGTCGCCTCGTGGGGGCCAGCCCCGCCTACGTCAAGGATCACAGCTACGGCGAGTACATCTTCGACTGGGGCTGGGCCCGGGCAAGCCAGCAAGCCGGCGTGCCGTACTACCCCAAGGTGGTGAGCGCGGTGCCGTTCACGCCCGCCACCGGTCGCCGGGTGCTCGTGGCTCCAGGCATCGACGAAGACCTCGTGATCGACGGGGTCATCGCTGGCATGCAGCACCTGTGTGAGGCTGTCGACGGCGCGTCCCACCACTGGCTCTTCTGCACCAAGGACGAGCACGACCGCCTGGTTGGCCGGGGCGGTGCCGAGGGACGGCCGAGCCCGCTGCTCGGTCGTATGACCCACCAGTACCACTGGCAGAACGAGGGCTACGACGACTTCGGGCACTGGCTCTCCCACTTTCGCAGCAAGTGCCGCAAGGAGACCCGTCGGGAGCGCCGCAAGGCCGGTGAGGCCTGCGACGCCATACACGTCCTTCGTGGCACCGAGATGGGCGATCGCGAGTGGACCGCCCTGCGCGGCTTCTACGAGGACACGACCGGCCGCAAGTGGGGGCAGGCCTACCTGAGCCGTGACTTCTTCGCGCTGGCCCGCGAGCGCCTCGGCGACCTGGCCATGGCCTGGCTCGCCGAGCACGACGGGCGCTACGTCGCCGGCGCGCTGTGCTTTCAGGCCGGAGACCACCTCTACGGCCGCTACTGGGGCTGTCGTCCCGGCTACAGCGCCCTGCACTTCGAGCTCTGCTACCACGGCCCCATCGCCACCTGCATCAGCCAGGGCTGGACGCGCTTCGAGGCCGGTGCCCAGGGCCAGCACAAGATCCAGCGCGGCCTGCTGCCCCAGCCCACCTGGTCGGTCCACTGGCTCAAGCATCCGGGTCTCGCCCAGGCGGTGCGCCAGGCCAACCGCCAGGAAGCCGCCATGACACAGATGGAGATGGCGGCCCTGGCTCAGCGCAGTCCCTTCAAGCGAGGATAGGCTCGGAGCCTGTGGAGGACCGATGGGTCTGCGTGATCGTCTGAAAGGAGCCCTCAAGCGCGCCGGTGGCCGCAGCGGGCCGAACGCCGCCGAGCCGAGCACCATCCAACGCCGCACCGCGGCCCGCCGCGACCTGCCCGACGCCCCCGACGCCGATGGCTACGTCGCCGTCGCTGCCGCCAGCCTGCTGGCCGAGGGCAAGGGAACCACCTTCCGGGTGCACGGCACCAACGTGGCGATCTACCGGGTGGGCGGCACGCTGCACGCCATCGACGATGCCTGCACCCACGAGGACGGCCCCCTCGGAGAGGGCGATCTCGACGGCATGGTGGTGACCTGCCCGTACCACGACTGGCGCTTCGACGTGTCCACCGGCGCCTGCCTCACAGACGAGACCCGGCCCGTCTCCTGCTTCGCGGTCCGCGAGCGAGACGGCTTCATCTGGGTCGGCTCCAAGGTCCGTGAGGGCACCGACGCCCGTGGCGGCGAGCACGACGACGGGCTGAAGACTCGTCTGGTGGAGTAACGCCGCCCTCGCACGGCACGCTGTGCTCGTCTAATTGCCGCGACGAATCTTCCACTCGCCACGATCCTTGCCGTGGATGGTGAGACTGCCGCTCACGGTGGTGCCCCCGGAGATCTTGCCCGAGTAGGTCGCCGGCCGCCGACCCTCCGACTCCACGAGCTCGATGGACCCGGAGTCCCAGTCGACCGCCCGGTACGAACCACTCACCGGCACCACCGAACGCGTACCGCCTATGAACATGTCGACGACACCCCGCACGGTCCCGTCGCTGTCGAAGGAGAGCTTGAAGCGTGCCTGCTGACCTCCAGCGGTGCCGTTCCAGGTTCCGCTGAGCCCAGCGAAGTGCGGCTCCTCGGCGGGAACCTCCTCCGGCATCTCACCGGGCTCCGCGTCCGGTTCGGCCACGACCGCATCGACCACCGCCTCCACATCCCCGTCGACCGGGGTGGACGCGATGTCGCCCTCGGGCGCGGCTTCAGTC
>JAERSX010000601.1 GCA_016845285.1 Deltaproteobacteria bacterium
CCCGAAACGGACGAGAATGGGCGACAGGCTGCGGTCAGCACACCGTCGAGGAGCCCGGTATCTACAGGGTGAGCGTCGACATGGTTCCCCATCACCTCGCCGGCTTCCTGGGTGATGACCCAGACGCGTGGTTGAGGCGCTATCCTTGGCTCCTCTCGAACCCGATCGCATTGCGCCCCAGCCGCTGAGCGCGACGCGTCCCAGGACTCTTCATGCCCCTCCCCTTCTTCCCCGTCCGCGTATCGCCGCTGACCCTCGCATCCCTGGCCCTTGTGCTCGGTGGCTGCAAGGGCTGCAAGGGTGAGACAAACCTGGTCACCACCAAGTCCGAAGACAGCGGCGACCCCGTCGAAGACACCTTCGACAACGACTGGGGCCAGTGGCTCAGCCTGGCCGCCATGCCCGACGGGACGCCGGCGCTTTCCTACTACGACAACACCCGTGGCGCCCTGGGCTTTGCCCTGGCCACCGTCGACGGCGACTCGGTCGAGTGGACCCACGAAGAAGTCGACGGCTACGTCAACGAGGAAGGCCTCGACGTCGGCGATCGCGGCAAGTACAGCTCCATGGCCATTGCCGACACCG
The DNA here is from genome assembly GCA_016845285.1 of Deltaproteobacteria bacterium. GTDB lineage: Bacteria > Myxococcota_A > UBA796 > UBA796 > UBA2385 > BH17. The sequence continues at coordinate 586 of JAERSX010000601.1, forward strand.
GGGCCGTCTGGATCGCCTACTACGACGTGATCAACCAGACCCTCCGCTACGCCCTGCGTTCGTCCGACGACGAGACGTGGACCTCGGGTCTGGCGGATGCCGGCGGCGGCGCCACCCCCAACGCCGGCCTCTTCGCCAGCATCGCCCTCGACGGCTCGGGCCAGCCGGTCATCGCCCACCACGACGAAGGCAAGGGCGAGCTCCGCGTGGTCCGCTGGAAGGGCGCCGCCTTCGAGGGTGAGACGGTCGACGAGGGCGAGGACGTGGCCGGCGACAGCGGCACCGACGACATCGAAGCCGACGTGGGCGAGTTCGCCGCAGTGGCCGTGGGCGACGACGGGACCACCTACGTGGCCTACTACGACCGCGCCCTGGGCGACCTCAAGCTGGCTCATGGCACCGAGGGCGACTGGTCGGTCGAGGTGGTCGCGAGCACCGGCGACGTGGGCCAGTGGCCCGACCTGATGGTCGACGGAAGCACCATCCACATCGCCTTCCACGACGTCGAGAACCAAGACCTCCTCTACGCCTCGGGGAGCCCCGGCTCTTGGACCGTCGAGCCGGTCGATCAGGGCAACCTCGTGGGTGCCGACACGGCCATCTTCCAAGGCGCTCAAGGCCTGTCGATCCTCTACTTCGACGGCTACGAGAACGACATGAAGCGGGCCACCCGCTCTGGAGACGCCTGGGCCATCGAGACGATCACAGGCGCCGATGCCGCCCACGGCTTCCACAACGAGGCCCTGGTCACCGACGGCGGCTCCTTCGCCGCATGCTACGACTACACCTCGCGGAACGTCTGGTTCTCGGCAGTCGACTGAGGCTGTTTCTGTACGGAGCCTGAATGCTGGGCCTGCTCCTGTCGCTGGCGGCGGTCGCCGGCACCATGACCGTGGATGAACTCGACGTGGGCCAGGGCGACAGCCTCCTGGTCACCTCACCCGCTGGAAAGCGTGTGCTCATCGACGCGGGCACCGGCAAGCACGACGTGGCCCCCATGCTCAAGCGCCGCGGCGTCGAGAAGCTCGATCTCATCATCGCCACGCACCCCCACGCCGACCACATCGGCGGCATGGACGAAGTGCTCGATGCCTTCGAGGTGGGTGTCTACACCGACAACGGCTTGCCCCACACCACCTCGGCGTACACCCAGGTCATGGAGCGGGTCGAGGACAAGGGCATCACGTACCGCACCGCCCTCGCTGGCCAGGTCTACAACCTCGACGACGACATCAAGGTGGAGATCCTGCACCCCCAAGAGAGGGTGATGCGAAACACCCGCTCCGACCTGAACAGCAACAGCGTCGTCGCACGGATCACCCACGGCGACCTCTGCTTCCTGTTCACCGGCGATGCCGAAGACCCCACGGAGCGCATCCTGCTCCGCAAGGAGATCACATCCTGCCAGGTGCTCAAGGTCGCCCACCACGGCTCCTCACACTCCTCGAGCTTCTTCTGGCTCCAGCGCATCAAGCCAGAGATCGCCCTCATCAGCGCCGGTGAGGGCAACCGCTATGGACACCCCGACCACGAGACCATCGGCCGGCTGACCAAGGCGGGTGCCAGCATCTACCGCACGGATCTGCACGGGGCGATCCAGGTACGCAGCACCGGAGAGTCCATCGAGGTGCTCACCAACGTGGAGCCCGCGGCGAGCCCGGTGGCCGAGCGGGCCATGGTGGGCGAGCCGGTGCGCCTGACCGCCGGTCCTGGCCGCGAGGCCGCCATCCTGCGCGACCTCAACACCCGCTCGGCCGACGAGCTGGAGACCCTGCCCGGGATCGGGAGGGACCGCGGAGAGGCCATCGTGGCCTGGCGAACCAAGCACGGCGACTTCGAACGTCTGGAGCAGCTGCTGGACATTCCCGGCATCGGACCGGGCACCATCGCCATGCTGCGCATCTCCCCCATGACGACCGAGACCGCAGAGTCGACCGCGGTCGCATCGACCCACACCGAGCGCAGCCCCAGCAGCTCGCTCGGTGAGAACGGAGGGCCGCCTCGCCTGTCTCAGGGGCCGCTCGCCGCCAACCGTCCTGCCGGGGGCGTGATCATCGACGTCAACAATGCGAACGTCGAGGCACTGCTCTCCCTGCCCGGAATCGGTCCGCAGAAGGCCAAGGCCATCGTGTCCTACAGGGAATCGAACGGGGCCTTCGGGGTTGTCGAAGACCTCGACGCCGTGCCAGGGATCGGACCGGGCACCATCGCCAACATCCGCGGGCGGATCCGCTTCGGCGAGGCCGAGGCCACCCAACCGGAGAGTCCATGAGCCAGCAGACCCTCGTGCTCGATCGCATCGAAGGCGAGATCGCCGTCGTCGACGTGGGGGGCCGAACCGTCGACCTGCCCCGCGCCGCCCTGCCCGAGGGAGCCCGAGAGGGCGACAGCTTCGTGCTCAGTCCCGCCGCGAGCGACAAGCTCTCAGACGCCCGCGCCCGCCTTGCACGCCTGAGGTCCTCGGACGACGGCGCCACAGAATTCGACCTGTAGGAGGTCCCCGTGCTTCGCTTCGTCACCAAGCTCTTGCTGGGCATGCTCTTCTTCGCCGGGCAGGCCCTGGCCTCCGTCGACATCAACTCGGCCGGACAGAGCGAGCTCGAGACCCTGCCCGGTATCGGCCCCAGCAAGGCCGCCGCCATCATCGACTTCCGCGCCCAGAACGGTCCCTTCGCCTCCGTCGATGCCCTCGACGACGTGCCGGGCATCGGGCCCGCCACCCTGGCCAACCTGCGGAGTCAGGTCAACCTGGGCGACGGCACCGCAGACGCGAGCCCTGCCACCGCATCGGGGAGTCCAGCGCCCACGCCCGCCTCCTCCTCGGGCCGCATCAACATCAACACCGCCAGCCAAGGGGCGCTCGAAGATCTCCCCGGGATCGGCCCGAGCAAGGCCACGGCCATCATCGAGCACCGCACCGAGTACGGCACCTTCGGGAG
>JAERSX010000602.1 GCA_016845285.1 Deltaproteobacteria bacterium
CGACGGAGCGGGCCGCAGCCTTCTACGAGACCTTCGTGCGCGGCGAGGTCATCCGCACCGACTCGCGGACCGCGGAGATGGCCAAGCTGTCCGAGAACAGCTTTCGGGACGTGAACATCGCCTTCGCCAACGAGCTGTCCACCATCTGCGCTGAGCTCGGCATCAACGTCTGGGAGCTCATCCGCCTGGCCAACCGCCACCCGCGGGTCCAGATCTTGACCCCTGGCCCTGGCGTGGGTGGTCACTGCCTCGCTGTCGACCCCTGGTTCATCGTGTCCTCGGCCCCGGAGCAGGCTCGGCTCATCCGAACCGCGCGGGAGGTCAACGACGCCAAGACCGGCTGGGTCGTCCGCCGCGTCCTCGACAAGGCCGACCGCTTCAAGCGCCCGGTGGTGGCCTGCCTGGGCCTCGCCTACAAGCCGGACATCGACGATCTGCGGGAGTCCCCCGCTCTCGCGGTGGCCCACGCCCTCGCCAAGGAGCTGGGGCCCGAGCAGGTCCTCGCGGTGGAGCCCAACTGCCACTCGGTGGAGGGCCTCAGCCTCCATCGCCTCGAGGACGCCCTGTCGGCCGCTGACATCGTGGTCGTGCTCGTCTCTCACCGGCCCTTCAAGAGCATCGATCCCGAGCGACTCAAGGAGAAGGTCATCATCGACACCGTGGGTGTGTTCAGGTGAGCATTCGTGTCCTCAGCGTCTTCGGCACCCGTCCCGAAGCCATCAAGATGGCCCCTGTGGTTCGGGCGGTCGATGCCCACCCCGATCTCGACGGTCGGGTCTGCGTCACGGCCCAGCACCGTGACATGCTCGACCAGGTGCTCGATCTCTTCGAGCTGAAGCCCCACCACGACCTCGATCTGATGCGACCGGGTCAGTCCCTTCATGGCCTGACCGCTCGCATCCTCGCTGGTCTCGAGGGGGTCTTCGCCGAGGAGAAGCCCGATGTCGTCCTGGTCCATGGCGACACCACGACCACGCTGGCCACCACCCTGGCGGCCTTCTACTCGCGGATCGCGGTGGGGCATGTCGAGGCAGGCCTCCGCACGGGCGATCTGACGGCCCCCTTCCCCGAGGAAGCCAACCGGGTGCTGGCCGACAAGCTCTGTCGGTTCCACTTCGCCCCCACGGAGCGCTCCGCGACGGCCTTGCGCGCCGAGGGCCACGACCCTGGCGGCATCGTCGTGACGGGCAACACCGTCATCGACGCGCTGCTCTGGGTGCGCGACAAGGTACGGGCCCAGCCCCTGGCGTCCTTCTCGGGTGTCTATGGAGATGCTGCCGAGGTCATCGGTGGCGATGCTCCATTGGTGCTCGTCACCGGCCACCGTCGCGAGAGCTTCGGCCAGGGCTTTCTCGACATCTGCAGAGCCCTGCGCACCATCGCGGAGGCCGAGCCCGACGCCCACATCGTCTACCCGGTCCACCTCAACCCCCGGGTACAGGAGCCGGTGCGTGCCCACCTGAGCGACCTGGCCAATGTGCACCTGCTGCCGCCCCTGGACTATGCGCCCTTCGTGCGGCTCATGGACCGCGCCACCTTCCTGCTGACCGACTCTGGCGGCATCCAGGAAGAGGCGCCCAGCCTGGGCAAGCCGGTGCTGGTCATGCGCGAGGTCACCGAGCGTCCCGAGGGTGTCGAGGCGGGCACCGTGCGTCTCGTGGGCACCGACGTGGACGCCATCGTGGGTGGAAGCCTGTCGCTGCTGCGCGATCCCGCTGCCTACGCGGCCATGCAGCGCGCCCACAACCCCTACGGTGACGGCCTGGCCTCCCAGCGCATCGCCGACACCCTCGCTGCGCAGATCTGATGAGGGGCGGTCGCATCGACTTCATGGGCGTGCCCCTGGACGCCATCACCCTGGAGCAGGCGCTGCGACGGGTGGAGGGCTTCATCGAGGAAGGTGGCGCCCACGAGCAGGTCTCGCTCAACGCCATGAAGGTGGTGAGCCTCACCCGGGATCCGGAGCTCCGGCGTCTGGTGCGGCGCTCGGCCCTCATCTGCGCCGACGGAGCTGGCGTCATCGTGGGGGGGCGCATCCTCGGCCTGCCCATCCCCGAGCGGGTCGCGGGCATCGACCTGTTCATGGGACTCATGGAGCGCGCGGCGGAGCGTGGCTGGCGGCCGTTCCTGTTGGGGGCCAAGCAGGAGGTGCTCGACGCCGTGGTGGCCCACTTCGCACGGGAGCTGCCCGCGCTGGAGCTGGCCGGCACGCGCAACGGCTACTTCACCGACGACGAGGAGTCCGACATCGCCGAGCAGATCCGCGACTCGGGAGCGGACCTCCTCTTCATCGCCATCAGCTCCCCCAAGAAAGAACACTTCCTGGAGCGGTGGGGGCCGGTGATGCAGGTGCCCTACATGCAGGGTGTCGGAGGCTCCTTCGATGTGGTGGCGGGCAAGGTCTCGCGTGCGCCACCCATCATGCAGCGCAACCACCTGGAGTGGGCGTGGAGGCTCTCTCTGGAGCCCAAGCGGATGTGGCGGCGCAACTTCGTGGGCAGCAGCACCTTCCTGGCGCGGGTCCTCCAGGCCCGGCTGCTCGGGTACCGCATCCCTGAATGAGCGCTCTGCCGCCCGACGCTCCCTGGCGGGGGCCGCTGTTCCTCGTGGGTATGCCCCGCTCGGGCACCAAGCTGCTGCGCGATCTCCTCAACCAGCACCCGCGCGTGGGCATCCCCCGTGTGGAGACGGAGTTCCTCCCCGACTGGCATCGCCGCTGGTCGAGCTTCGGCGACCTGTCCCAGCGCGACGCCTTTCGTGCCTTCCACGCCACCGTCCAGGGCTCTCCCTACTTCGTCTACATGGCCGAAGACGAAGGCGGATCCGCCAGCGCAGACGCCTGGCATGCCGCCTGCCAGTCCTTCGATCTGCCTGGTGTCTTCGAGGCCTTGATGCGTCTCGATGCCGGTCTGATTCATCGAGACGACGCCATCTGGGGCGACAAGTCTCCGGGCTACATCCGGGCGCTCCCCTTGCTCGACGACCTCTTCCCGCAGGCCCGCCTGCTCCACATCGTGCGCGACGTGCGGGACTACTGCCTCAGCATGAACACCGCCTGGGGCAAGCACCCCTTGCGGGCGGCGCAGCGCTGGGTCGATGCCGTCGGCCGTGCACAGGCCGTCGGCGACCTCATCGGTCGCCGCTACCTGGAGCTCCGCTACGAAGACCTCCTGGGAGATCCCGAGGGTGCCCTGCAGCGCGTCTGCACTTTCCTGGGCATCGACTACCTGCCGTCCATGACCGTCCTCGACCGCAGTCCCGAGAACCTGGGAAGCGCCAAGGGAGCCACCACCATCCAGCGCGGAAACTCCGAGAAGTGGCGAGTCGAGATGGACGCCGATCTGCGCGAGCAGATCGAGAGAATGGCCGGCCCGTTGCTCCGCACCCTCGGCTACGAGTGCGCCTACCACGGCCCCGTCTTGCGGTTGAGCCGCACTCAGATGAAGGCCTTTCAGCTGGCCGACGGTGTGAACC
>JAERSX010000603.1 GCA_016845285.1 Deltaproteobacteria bacterium
GATCACCATCATCAGCCACCAGCCGGTCAGCGTCTCCGAGGCCTACGAGGCCTTCTTGAGCGCCCTGCAGATGTCTGGCTACACAACGGTCACCGTGGGCAAGGCCACCAAGGTCGTCAGCACGAGCGAGGCCGCCAACAACCCGCTGCGGGTCTACGAGGGCAGCGGCATCCCCTACACCGACAACTACGTCACCCAGATCATCCAGCTCGAGAACGTCAGCGTCTCCGACGTCTCCAGCGTGGTGAAGGATCTGTCGGGCACCGGCGCCAAGATCATCGCCTACGCCCCCACGAACACCCTGATCATCACCGACTCGGCCACCAACATCCGGCGGGTCTACAAGATCGTCCAGCAGCTCGACGTCGCCTCGCCGCGGAGCAAGCTGGCCATCATCCCGCTGTTGCACGCCACCGCGAGCGACGTCGAGAAGCTCATCGAGGACCTCTACGGCACCGAGGAGACGTCCAGCTCGTCGTCCAGCTCCTCCAGTTCCTCCAGCAGCCGGAGCAGTCGTCGTTCCCGGCGCAACCGCAACCGCGACAGCGACTCCAGCAGCAGCAGCAGCTCCTCCAGCGGGTCCGCGAGCAAGGTGGGCAAGGAAGGCAAGTACCTCGAGAAGGTCATCAGCGACGACCGCACCAACTCGCTCATCATCATGGCCAACGAGGAAGCGCTCACGGCAGTGACAGCGTTCATCGCCGAGGTCGACATCGACGTCGATCCCGCCAGCCGAGCCAAGATCCACGTCATCTACCTCGAGCACGCGAAGGCTGAAGACATCGCAAGCGTGTTGTCCAACCTCTCCGACAGCAGCAGCTCCTCGTCGTCCTCGTCGAGCTCTCGCAGCCGCAGCAGCTCGCGCTCCAACAGTCGGAACAGCCGCTCGGGCGGACGCAGCGCACTGAGCTCGCGGGGCGGAAGCGACGACAGCGACACCGGCTCGACCCCGTCGGCTGCCGCCGCCTTCGACGATGGCATCCGCATCACCAGCGACGAGAACACCAACTCGCTGGTCATCATCGCCACCCCCGATCAGTTCGAGATCATCAGCAGCGTCATCGAGAAGCTCGACATCCGGCGCAAGCAGGTCTTCGTCGAGGCGGTGGTCATGGAGATCGCCACCGACGACAGCGACGAGTTCGGGATCGGCTTCCACGGCGGCAGCGCCGACGAGGACGACGGCTCCATCAGCATCGCCTCGGCCCAGCTCAACGGCAGCTCCCTGGGGCTGTCCACCGATGTGCTCAGCGGCATGGCGCTGGGCATCTACGGGCAGAGCGTGGCCGTCCCAGTGAGCGCAGGCGACGGCACGCAGACCGAGCTCACCATTCCAGTCTTCGGGATCGCGCTCAACGCCATCCAGTCGAACAGCTCGGTCAACATCCTGTCCACGCCGAACATCCTGACCCTCGACAACGAAGAGGCCAAGATCGTCGTCGGCCGGAACATCCCCTTCCCCGTGAGCACCGGCCGGGACAACAACAACAACCCCATCATCAGCTACCAGCGCGAAGACGTCGCCATCACGCTGAAGGTCACCCCGCAGATCAACGAGTCCGACTTCGTGACCATGGAGGTCTTCCAAGAGGTCCAGGAGATCGAGGAAGACAGCTCCGGCCTCGACGTCAACTCCGCTGGCTTCATCACGAGCAAGCGGCAGGCCGAGACCACCGTGCTCGTGCGCGACAACCAGACCGTGGTCATCGGCGGCCTCATCGCCGAGACCGGCACCGAGGTCGAGACGAAGATCCCCGTGCTCGGAGATCTCCCCCTGCTGGGTGCCCTCTTCCGCGGTCAGCGAAAGAGCTCCCGCAAGACCAACCTGCTCATCTTCCTGACGCCCCACGTCATCGACGAGCCGGCCGACCTCGAGGAGGTCTACAAGATCAAGTGGGCCCAGCGGGAAGAGTTCATCCGCCGCTTCTACGGCAAGAGCCTCGAGGAGCGTGAAGAAGAGCTGGCCGCACTGCTGAGCTTCAGCATGAACCAGGTCGACAAGCCCAGCCGCTACCGAGGCCCCACCGCAGGGGGCGACAAGTTCCAGGTCATCGGCGGCTCCGACGAGGGTGAGGCCGACACTGGCAGGGCCACACCCGACCCCGACCCCGACTACGACGACGGTCTCGACGACCTCGACGAGACGGATCTCGACACCTCCCCCCAGGTCCCCTGAGGCTGGCATGGGCATTCGCCGCGAGTCCCTCGAAGATCTGATGCTCCGAATGGGGGCCGATCCCACGCACCTGGCCGACGCCCGGGCGCAGGCCGACAAGGCCGGCGTGCCCCTGCTCGACAGCCTGGCCCGCACCGATGGGCTCGACGGAACCCTCCTGGCGCGCAGCCTGGCCCAGACCACGGGCTTGCCCTGGCGCGAGACCATCGTGCTCGACGACATCGACGTGGAGCTCGTGCGTCAGCTGCCCCTGAGCATGGCCCGCGACCAGGGCGTGCTGCCTCTTCGGCGAAAGGGCGATGAGGTGGAGGTCGCCATCGCCTCTCCACGCGCGATGTCGGCCCTCGACGATCTCCGCGTGCTCTTCGGCGTTCCGGCCCGAGCCTTCCTGGTGTCTCCCGCAGAACTCCGCAAGGCCACCAACGCCGCCTACGACAAGGCCAGCCGCACGGCGAGCGCGGTCCTCGAAGAGGTGGGCGACGACGACGACGGCCTCGGCAACGACCTGCAGCTGGGCGAGGACCTCCTCGACGACCCGAACCAGGCCCCCATCATCCGCTTCGTCAACTCGCTGCTGACCCAGGCCATCAAGGAGGGAGCGAGCGACATCCACATCGAGCCCTTCGAGAAGGACCTCGCCGTCCGCTTCCGCACCGACGGCGTGCTGGCCGAGGTGGTGCGCCCTCCCCCGAAGCTCCAGGCGTCCATCGTGAGCCGCGTCAAGATCATGGCCGGCCTCAACATCGCCGAGAAGCGGATCCCGCAGGACGGCCGCATCCGCACCCGCATGGCCGGGCGCGAGGTGGACATCCGCGTCAGCACCATGCCCGTCCGCCACGGCGAACGGGTGGTCATGCGGATCCTCGAGAAGGGCACCGTGTTCAGCCTGGATGCCGTGGGCATGGGCAGCCACGAGTCCGGCGGCTTCCGCAAGCTCATCCGGATGCCCCACGGCATCATCCTGGTGTCGGGCCCGACGGGCTCTGGCAAGACGACCACGCTCTACTCGGCGCTCTCCGAGATCAACAGCCCCGACAAGAACATCCTCACCATCGAGGATCCCATCGAGTACGAGCTGCGTGGCATCGGGCAGACCCAGGTCAACCCGAAGATCGGCCTCACCTTCGCGAGCGTGCTCCGCGCCCATCTCCGCCAGGACCCCGACATCATCCTCGTCGGTGAGACCCGCGACAAGGAGACGGCCGAGAACGCCATCCAGGCCTCGCTCACCGGTCACCTCGTCTTCAGCACCATCCACACCAACGATGCGGCGACGGCCTTCACCCGCCTCATCGACATGGGCATCGAGCCCTTCCTCGTGGCCAGCTCGCTCATCGCCATCTTGGCGCAGCGCCTGGTGCGCACCCTCTGCGTGCACTGCAAGGAGGAGTACCACCCCACGGCAGCCGAGCTCCGCGACGTGGGCCTCGACCCGGACACCTTCACGGGCACCATGTGGAAGGGTGTGGGCTGCGAGCAGTGCGGCCACAAGGGCTACCGCGGCCGTACCGGAATCTACGAGCTCCTCGCGGTCAGCGAGGAGGTGCGCCAGACGGTCACCGGCGGAGCGGACGCGGGCCAGATCAAGCGTGTGGCCATCGAGCAAGGGCTGCGCACGCTTCGCGACGACGGCCTGCGCAAGGCCATGGAAGGCATCACCAGCCTCGACGAGGTCCTGCGGGTCACGCAGGAAGACGTCATCGAGCTGGACTGAGCCACACACAGGAGCGGTGCATAGGCGATGGCGGTCTTCGAGTACAAGGGCTTCGACGCGGGCGGTAAGGACGTCTCCGGCATCGTCGATGCCGACTCGCCCAAGACGGCGCGCACGAAGCTGCGCAAGCAGGGCCTGTTTCCCACCGATGTGTGGGCTCAGAAGGCCGGCAAGGCCACGCGCTCGAAGGGTGCATCCATCGAGGTGGACTTCAGCCGCTTCTTCCAGCGCGTCAAGGTGCAAGACGTCGCGACCATGACCAGCCAGATGTCCACGCTCATCAGCGCGGGCATCCCCATGGTGGAGGCGCTCACCGCTCTCATCGATCAGACCGAGAACCAGGTCCTCAAGCTCACGCTGACCGAGATCCGGGAGCAGGTGAACCAGGGCGAGACCCTCGCCAAGGCCATGATGCCTCACTCCAAGATCTTCAACCCGCTCTACATCAACATGGTCGCCGCGGGTGAGCAGTCCGGCGCCCTCGACATCGTGATGCTGCGTCTGGCCGAGTACACCGAAGCCAGCGTGCGCCTCCGTGGCCAGGTCACCCAGGCCATGATGTACCCGGTGCTCATGGGCGGCGTGTCCATGCTCATCGTCATCGGCCTGTTCGTGGGCGTCATCCCCCGCATCCGTCGCATCTTCGACAGCTTCGGCGAGGGCCTGCCCCTCATCACCGAGATGGTGCTCTGGCTCAGCGAGTTCATCCAGGCGTGGTGGTGGGCCCTGGGCTTGCTGGCCATCGCCTTCTTCTTCGGCTTCCGCCGCTGGGTGAGCACCCCCTCGGGCCGTGAGCGCTTCGATCGCTGGAAGCTCACCATGCCCGTCTTCGGGCCGGTGAACCGCCTGGTGGCCACGAGCCGCTTCTGCCGCACCCTGGCCACCCTGCTGAGCTCGGGCGTGCCCATCCTCACCGCGGTTGGCATCGTCAAGAATGTCGTCCAGAACGTGGTCCTCGCCGACGCCATCGACAAGGCCGGAGCCAACATCCGCGAGGGGCAGTCCATCGCAGCCCCCCTCAAGGAGTCGGGCCAGTTCCCGCCCTTGGTCACCCACATGATCGCCATCGGCGAGAAGACCGGCGAGCTCGAGCCCATGCTGCTCAAGGTCTCCGACTCCTACGACACCCAGGTCGAGAACACACTCTCGGGCCTCACCTCACTGCTCGAGCCCATCCTCATCCTGGTGATGGGCGGCGTCGTCATGCTGGTGGCCCTGTCCGTCCTCCTTCCCATGCTCAACCTCTCCGCCATCGCCCGCTGACGCGGCGTCCTCCTGCACCTGGAGACCTCATGAAGTCCACCTCCCCCCTGCTCGCCCGGTCGACCAAGGTCCTCGCGAGCCGTCGCGGCCTCACACTCGTCGAGATCATGGTGGTCATCGCCATCCTCGGCACACTGATGACCGTGCTGGCCGTGGGCTTGACCGGCGTGCTCGACGACAGCAACGTCGACGCCACCAAGCTGCAGATGAAGCGCGTGGAGCAGTCGCTCCAGATGTACGCAGCCAAGAACAAGGGCAAGTACCCCAGCACCTCGGACGGCCTCGCCGCCGCCAAGAAGTACTTCCCCAACGAAGAGATCCCCGTCGACGCCTGGGGCAACGACTTCCAGTACTTCAGCCCCGGCTCGCGCAGCGGCAACGAGTACGAGCTCATCAGCCTCGGCAAGGACGGCGCCGAGGGTGGCGAGGACGCCAACGCCGACATCCAGTCCTGGGACAGCGGCGACGAGGACTGAGCGAGTCCGCCCAGCTCCGCCCATGCCGCCTCACCGTCGCCTCCTGCTCACCCTCGGTGGCGTCGGCCTACCCGCTGCCGCCCTGCTCCTCTCCATCGCCATCTTCAGCCCGACCAACTGCACCCGCCCCTCGGACCACATCGTGAATGCGCAGCTCACCCAGCTCCAGATGCAACGCACCGCCCAGGCTCTCGACGCCCTGGCGGCAGCGGGACGTCTACCTGGGACAGAGCCTGGGCTGGCCTCGGTGCTGGGAGACCTGCCGGACGGCAAGTTCCCCGTCGATGGTTGGGGGCAGCCGCTGCTCTACTTCAGCCCCCCCGTGCACGCTGCGGGCGACCATGCCTACGAGCTGGTGAGCTTCGGTCGCGACGGGCAGCCGGGCGGTGAAGGCGAGGACGCGGACCTGCTGAGCTCGACGCTCCCAGGGCACACGCCGTGAGACGGCGCGAGTCCCGGTTCAGCGGCTCCCGACGAGGCCTGACCCTCGTCGAGATCGCCGTGGTCATGGCCATCATGGTGTTGGTGGCGGCCATCGGTGCGCCGGCCATCTCCGGCCTGCTCGATCTCCAGCAGCGCGCCGCTGCCAAGGAGATCGCCGAGACCTACCGCTGGCTCAACGACGAGGCCCAGCTCCGCAACGTCACCTTCAGGGTGGCCTACAACCTCGACCGCCACACCTGGAAGGTCGAGGTGGGCGACCCCAACACGCTGGTGTTCGCCACCCCCGAGGAGCGCCTGGCCTTCGAAGAGGAGCAGGAAGACGCCATGTCGGCCTACACGGAGCGCGAGCGGGCCGACGGTGCTGTAGAGCTCGACGAGAACGGCGACCCCGTGGGCAGCACCTACACCGACCGCTTCGACGGCCTCGACGACCCGGCCCTCACCACCGAGCAGACCCTTCCCAGCAACACGCGCTTCGCCTGGGTCTACACACCCCAGTACGGCGAGGAAGGCATCGAGCCCAGCGACGAGCCCTCCGACGATCCCGAAGAGGACGTCATCGCCTACACCTACATCTTCCCCGACGGCACCGCGGAACATGCGGTCATCCGCGTGGTCGACATGGAGAAGCCCGACGACGGCTACACCATCGAGGTCTCGCCGTACGGTGGCGAGGTGACCCTCTCCAGCGACCTCGTCGATCCAGCGGAGAGCTTCTCCTGGCTCCCCGACGAAGGGCCGGAGATCAATTGAGCACCCCGCGCCCATCGCTGCAGAGAGGCTTCACCCTGCTCGAGGTCGTGGTCGCCCTGGGCATCCTCGCCGTGGGCCTGCTGGTGTTGGTCGACACCCAGTCCACCGCGGTCTTCATGACCCAGGACATGGACCGCACCCAGACCGCCACCATGCTGGCCAACGAGAAGATGCACGAGGTGGTGCTCACGCTGGAGGCCGAGGGCTGGACCAGCCAGGACATCGAGGAAGAGGGTGAATTCGAGGAGTTCGGTGACGAGGACTGGCGGGGCGAAGGCCTCGATCTCGACGCCGACGAAGACCTCGAGGGCTACCGCTGGGCCTACACGGCGCGGGCCATCGAGCTCACCCTCCCGGGCGACATCTGGGGCGCCGCCGGCGACATGGCCGACAACGGCTACTGGGGCGACCAGTCGGAGTCCGACAACGACAGCAACCCCGCCGACCTCGGAGACAGCTTCGACCTCAGCGCCCTGGGCGTCACCCCCGACATGATCACCGAGTACCTCTCCGACTACATCCGGGAGGTCCGGGTGATCGTCTGGTGGGGAGACAACGAAGACGAGACCGATCAGGTGGAGCTGGTCCACCACGTCATCAACATCAGCGGGGTGGTGACCCAGGCGGACGAAGACGAATGAGGTCTGGTCGCGCCGGCTTCACGTTGATCGAGGTGGTCGTCGCCCTGGCGATCATGCTGGTCATCGGCACGCTCACCTGGTCGACCATGGCCGGCACGCTCCAGATGCGCGACATCATGGAGGATCAGGACGCCACCGCTCGCTCGGCCCGCGTGGCCCTGGACCGCATCGCTCGTGAGCTCGAGGTGGCCTTCCTCACCGAGAACACCGGCGCGGTGAACACCTACCAGACGGTCTTCGTGGGCAAGGACGAGTCCGACGTGGACATGCTCTGGTTCGCCACGCTCACCCACCAGCGTCGCTACGCCAACAGCCGCGAGTGCGACCAGACCGAGATCACCGTCTGGGGAGAACAGGACCCCGACCATCCTGGCGAGATGGTGCTCCTCCACCGTGAGGCCCCCCGCATCGACCAAGAGCCCGACCAGGACGGGGCCATCGCCCCCCTCGCCCGTCGGGTGAGCCGCTTCGAGCTCCGGTACATGGACCCCGAGAGCGCCGAGTGGACCGACGAGTGGGACTCGACGGGCATCGAACAGACCGGCCGTCTGCCCCGGGCCGTGCAGATCGTGCTCGGGCTGAACGCACCCGACCCAGAGGACGACGACGAGGAGTCGGTCGTCGAGCGACTCTACGTGCGCACCGTGATGCTGGAGACCGCCGACCAGATCGAGAAGAGCCTCCTCAACAGCAACAGCGGC
>JAERSX010000604.1 GCA_016845285.1 Deltaproteobacteria bacterium
CCCTCATCCACGCCCCGCCTGCCATGCTCTTCGAGCACTGGCTCGATCCCGCCAAGCACGCCCTGATCATCGGCGCACCCGTGCGCATCCAGCCCTATGTGGGTGGCCGCTACGATCTCTGGGACGGCAGCGTCACCGGTGAGCTGGTGGCCCTGCGGCGGCCCGGCCTCATCGTCAAGACATGGCGTACCGAGGACTTCGAGAACCACGAGGATGACGCTCGCACCGAGCTGACCCTCATGGCGCACCCCCAGGGCACCCTGTTCCGCGTCGTCCAGGACCAGATCCCTCGCCGTCTGCGCAAGCAGTTTCGAATGGCCTGGAAGGACGTCTACTTCCCCGCGCTCACCAAGCGGGTGAAGGGCATCACGGCTCGGTGAGCTCCAGGGTCATGCCCTCGGCCCGCATGCGGTCGAGCAACACCTGACCGAACGCGGTGGCAGGTGTCAGGAAGCCCAGGCGCTCGGATCCGCCCGGGAGCGCGTCGCGCTGGTGGACCAGGCTCAGGGCGCAGGCACAGAGCAGGGCCACCGTCACGCGGTTGCCGGGGTCGCCCTTGGCGCTCAGTCGGCCCCGCAGGGTGGTGCCGTCCTCCCCCTCGGCCAGCAGGTCCACCTTCATGAAGCCGCCATCCATGGTCTCTTCGGATGGGCCTTCGCCCGGCTTCGGCAGGATGGGCTTCAGCAGGGATCGTCCCCACGCAGCGCCCAAGAGCCCGAGGGCGAGGCCGAGCCCCACGGTGAAGGCACGCGCGCCCAGGCCGCTCTTGCCGAAGCCCATGCGCTCCTCGTAGTCGAAGGCTTCGCCGTAGGGCGCGCCCCAGAGGCCCGAGAGCGCCGCCGATCGTCGAACCACCCGGGAGTTCACGGGGCCCATGAAGAAGGGCACCGTCCAGCGGCCGAGCTCAGCTGAGTACTCGGCGGCGCGGGGATCGGCCCGCAGCTTGGGTCCATCGCGGGTCTCGGGAGGGTCGAGGAGACGGCGATCCGACAGGCGCCGGTCCATGCCGGTCTCGGCCAGGTTCATGGCGGTGGCCAGGGTGCCGCCGTTGAAGCCACCCTTGCTTCGGTGCACGCCACGCACCAGGACCGTCCCGGTGCCGCGCTCCCGGAGCTGCTGCACCATGAACCAGACGCCGATGTCGGAGGGCACGGAGTCGAAGCCGCAGAAGGGCACGATGCGGGCGCCCGTGGCGACGGCGGCGGCGTGGTAGCGGTCCATCATGTCGCGGATCCACGGGGTCTCGCCGGTGATGTCGACGTAGTCGGTGCCGTGGCGGGCGCACGCGGCGATGAGGAGCTCGCCGAACTTGGCGTAGGGGCCTGCGGTCGTCAGGAGCACTCGGGTGCGCGCGACCAGCTTGTCGATGGCGTCTTCGTCGAGGGCGTCGGCCACCTCGATGGGTAGCTGTCCCAGCCCGAGCTCGTCGCGTAGTGCCTCGAGCTTGGTCTGGTTGCGGCCAGCGATGCACCACCGGAGCTCGCCACCCGAGCGCTGGATGGTGGCCGCGGCCTGGCGACCCGTGAAGCCGGTGGCCCCGTAGACGACGAGGTCGTAGTCCCGCGTGCTCATCCGGCGGCCTGGTAGGAGGACAGGGGACCCAGGCGTGCCCAGCTGGCGTCCTCGGAGCCCTGGACCACCGCGGAGCGTGCCGTGAGCACCTCGCAGCCCCGCTTGGTGATCACCACGGTGTGCTCGAACTGGGCAGACAGGCTGCCGTCCTGGGTGAGCACGGTCCAGCCGTCGTCGAGGTGGGAGATGGAGGCTCCGCCGAAGTTGATCATGGGCTCGATGGTGAAGCACATGCCTCGTCGCAGCTTGTCGCCTTCGCCGGCCCTGCCGTGGTGGTGGATGGTGGGCTTGTCGTGAAAGATGCGCCCGGTGCCGTGGCCGGTGTACTCGCGCACCACCGAGCACCCCTGGGCCTCGGCGAACTCCTGGATGATGGCTCCGATGTCGCCGGTACGTCGGCCCGGTCGAACCACGGAGAGGCCCAGCTCCAGGCACTGCCGGGCCGTCTCGACGACGTGTCGCGCCTCTGGCGACGGGGTGCCCACGTAGAAGGTGACGCTGGTGTCGCCGTGGTAGCCGCCGCGGGCTGGAAAGATCGGGGTCACGTCCACGTTGACGATGTCGCCGTCCTCCAGCACCCGATTGCTGGGAATGCCGTGGCACACGACGTTGTTGACGCTCACACAGCAGCTCTTGGGGAAGCCTTTGTACCCAAGGGGGGCCGGCGTGGCCTTTCGCTGCAGGGTGTAGTCGTGGACGATGCGGTTGATGTCGTCGGTGGTGATGCCGGGACGGATGTGGGGTCCGATCATCACGAGGGTGTCGGCGGCGATGCGTCCGGCCTGGCGGGCTTGGACGATCTCGTGGGGTCGAAGGATGGCCATGGGTGCTCCGGGTCCAGGCGTCTATCCGAGCGGGGCCCTGAGGTGGCGCGATCCCAACGGGATCGATTAGTCCGAAGGCCCGGTCGAGAGACCCTGGAGGCCTTGATGAGCGATCCCGGCGAGCACGGACACGACGAGCACGTCGAGCGCCCCGAGGGCAAGGATGTCTTCACCAAGTATCCGGGACCCGTCAGCTGGGTGATCACCACCATCATCGGTGTGATCTTCGTGGGTGGTCTCTGGGTCACCGCTCCCTCGGGTGATC
>JAERSX010000605.1 GCA_016845285.1 Deltaproteobacteria bacterium
GGGCGGAGAGGCCTGGGTTCGGCATGACGCCGATGCTGCGGAGGGTCGCGAGGCTGTGGTGCTGCCAGAGGTAGGCGTGGTCGAGGGTCGTGCCCCCCAGGACCCGGATCTCGGAGAGGGCCAGGGGCCGGGACTCGTGGAACAGGCTCTCTTCCAGCCGAGGGCTCCGGGGAAGGACCCTGGTCTCCAGCGGCTCGACCAGCGGCTCGACCACGATGTGATCGGGGAAGACGAAGACGGCCAGCTCCACGGCCGTGCTCGCGCAGGACACCGAGAGCCCGACGCCCTCTCGCTGGGCGCCCAGGGCGGTCTGCACCTCACGGAGCGACGCGAGCTCTCCGGGCAGGAACAGCTTGAAGCGCGTGAAGCGCGTGGCGTAGTTGCTCCAGAAGGCGACGCGGGAGAGCAGCTGCCCCCCGGGCTTCTTTCTGCTGTTGGTCTCGCGAGCGTCGAGGAGGTCCGCGAGCCTGTTCGCTGCGCCCTCGAACTCCCTGAAGGTGAGTCGCCCCAGCCACTCCGGGAGGACGCGAATGGCCTCGGGGCTGAGGAACTCGCGGCGCAGCACGCCGTCGTCTAGGCGGTCTTGGAGGAAGCTCGGCAGCTCGGTGCGGGTGCCCTTCGGAGGGGGCAGCGAGGTGAGCACCGTCGAGACCCGCTCGTGGAAGTGGTCGGAGGCGACTTGGGTCAGGGCCTCACGCACGAGGAGCTGGTCACTCCCGGCGCGCGGCCCCTCACGCACGAAGGACTCCACGAGCTCCCATGCGATGCGGTGCACCACCCGCGGCGACACGTTGACGCTCAGCGTGCGCGCGTAGGCGGACGGCGCCCACCGGTTCTCGCGACACGCCTCGGCGAACACCCGGAAGGGCGCTTCGCCCAGCAGCGTGGCGATGGGCTCTGGAGCGACGTCTGTGACCGAGGACAAGACAGTTCCGGCCTGGTGATCGTCCAGGCGAAGCGGCAGGAGCCAAGCGACGGTGAGCGCTCGGAGCTCCTTGCTCTGCCGCCACAGTACGGCCAGTGCCTTCGACAGCTCGCCCTGAGACAGCTCGCCCGGCGTGGCTTCCAGGCGGAGGTGATCCAACAACAGGAGCATCTCGACGAGCTGGAGATCGCTGTCACCCGCCAGGAGGGACCGGAGGAGCTCTGGGCCGGTTCGCAGGGGCAGGCGCAGGGGTGGCAGGTCACCCCAGCGACGGTCGCTGCTGAACTGGCCGCCGACCAAGCTCGGCAGCGTCAGGTCGAGGGGGCTCAGTGCTGGTGTCTCGAGCACCCTCACGGGGTGTCCCCCAAGAGCTCCAGCCAGCTCACGAGGAACTCGTCACCGGCGAACCGAAGGCGGAAGCGCACCCGCCGGTCGTCCGCCGAGTCCTCCGCTGCCGCCTCGCTCTCCCCTCGACCCGCAGGCGTGAGCTTTGTGAGGAAGGCCTCCTTCTGCAGGAAGTCCACTTCCTCGGAGATCACGTACTGGGCGACGGCGTCCGCGCGGTCGAGGGACAGCGAGAGGTTGCTGGCGTACGAGCCCTTCGAGCTCGTGTGCCCCTCCACGATCACCTGCACCACCTCTTGCTCCACCATGGGGTCGTCGTGGATGACCGAGGCGTACACCGGGATGAACCGCTGCAGGAAGTCTCTCCCCTTCGCGCCGACGTGGGCCGAGCTCTCCCCGAAGAGGACTCCCTCCTTGATGGAGACGTCGCCCGTCTTCTCGTCGACGTTCACCTCGAACTCCGCGGCGTCCAGGGCGGCGTCGATCCGGCCGATGATGATCCGGCGCCGGTCGCGCTGGGCGTTGGCCTGCTCGGTGAGCTGCAGCAGGACCACCACATACAGCAGCACGAAGAACAGCATGAGGCCGCTCATCATGTCGCCGATGGAGAGCCAGTCGGCCTCGGTCTCATGGCGGACGCGGCGTCGGGCTCTCCTCCGCATCAGCGGTCATCTCGGGGGGTCACCGAGGCGGCGCTCGCCAGGACCTGCGCAGCCTGCAAGAGCTGATTGGCGATCTTGAAGGAGGCGTCGTCCATCTCCTTGAGCGAGCCGGCGTAGTGCTCGTGGGCCTGTGTGAGGTAGCCACTGAGTCGTTCGTTGGACTCGGACCAGGCTTCCTGCAGGCGCTGGTTCTGCTTGTTGACCTTTGCCATGCTGGCGACCACCTCACGGGTGGCGTCCTGGACTACGGCGAGGCGCGTGGTGTCCGACAGGCCCAGCTCGGTGGCGAGCTTCAGGGTCTGTTCGCTGAGTGCGCGGAGCTGTGCAACCTGTTTGTCGAGCTCGACACCGACCTCCTTGCGGGTCTCGAGCTCGTCATCGAAGACCTTGCGGAGGTCGAGCACGACACCGGCCAGCTCCTCGCGCTGCTTGCCGAGGACCTCCTCCAACAGGGTGTTCTGTCCTTGAAAGAAGTCGTCGAGGCGCGCGGTGTACTCATCGCGAAACACCTCCAGCTGCTTCTCGGTCTCCGTTCGGAAGCTCTCGAGGTGCGTGCGGAGGGACTCGGCGAACTCCAAGAGCTGGGTGACCGTCTCGGTCTGGAAGGTACGGATCTCGCTCACGGCCTCGGCCGACTGCTTGGTGAGCGCATCGACAGAAGTGGTCAGCTCACGGACGGCGACACCGGCCTCACCGGAGATCTTCGCGCTTCGCTTGACCTCTTCGAGGGTGGGCTCGAGCAGCTTGACCTTGAGCTCGTCGAGGGCCTCCTTGAGCACCTCGGCACCCGACTGCCGCTTGATCTCCTCCAGCTGGGCCAGGCTGTCTCGGATGTCGGTGAAGACAGGCGTGAGCCGGGCATCGATGACCTGTCCGAGCGCCTGCCCGAGTGCCTCCGGAGACATCGAGTCTTGCGCCGACTGGAGGGCTGCCATCGACTTTGTCAGGTCCCCCACCGCGCTGGAGAGGCGCTCTGCAGCCTGGCCCATGCCCACATCGGGTCGGGACTGGGCTGCAGCCCACTCGGGCGAGACGACGGCGGCCCTCTCCAGGAGGGAGCGCTCGGCGGCGGCCACGATGTCGGTGCCCCGCTGGAGTGCGGCCCACTCGAAGAAACGAAGGACGACGGTGACAAACAAGCCGGCGGCCGAGGTGAGGAAGGCGATCTTCATCCCGGCCAGGACCGTCTGGGCCGTAGACAGCATGGCTTCGGTGGTGTCTACCTGTAGATCTGCCGAGAAGAGCAGGTAGGCGATCCCCACAAAGGTCCCGAAGATGCCCAGCAGCGTGGGCATTCCAGATCGCGTCCGCTCTCTCATGAGCCACGGGTCGCTCAGGACCTCGGGAATCTCGACGAGGGCCAGGCGCCCGTCGGCCAGCAGCACCGGCTCGCCGGTGGAGCGCATCACCGCGTGTTGTTGAAGCCATGTCGTGTGTGCGGGAACGCCGGTGGTGGCGACTCCCCCCTCGGCGAGCAGGTCGGAATGTGCACCGACGCCTGTGCGGAGATCTTCGGCGAAGCGCTGATGCCGACGGAGGATCCCGAGGAGAGCAGAGCCACCCACGACCAGGATGAGCACGACGATGACGATGGTGATCAGCTCAGACGGGCTCATTCGGCTCCTGGCGCCAGAGCCGTGAGCTCTGCATCGGTCAACAGGTCACGTGCCACGTGTTCTGGCAGGTGGGCGGCATTCCGGTGGGAGTTGGCAGGGGGGTCGATACGGACGGACCAGGCGGGATCGTTGGGGTCTCGGGCGAGCGACACGCGTCCGGGGAAGGTCCGGAGCAGCCGAACCTGATGGACTCCCTTCAGCTTCTGGAGGGTGCGGGCGGCGGGCGCGTCCTTGCCCCACGCCTCGGCGGCGCGCTTCCAGGTGTGGTTGAGCGTGTGGACCACTCCGACAAGAGTGGTCAGCTCACGGTCTTCATCGTCGATCAATGGATCTCCGCCGCAGAGGTCTGCGCGGTTCGTAATCTACCTGTGGAGTGAGCTCTGTGGTGTACACCCCGGGCTTGTCGTGAAGAGGGGTCGTGTGTCGAGCATGTACGTCCTCCTCGCCTGGTCGGGTGCCTGCGGGCCTGGTTGCCCTGTCAGGCGCCGACAGAACCCAGGCGTTGGGCGCCCCACTCCAGCAGCTTCACCTTCAGCGAAGGGGGGGTGTGCTCTTCCGCCATCGCACGGCGGATCGCCTCGTCAAAGCCGGTGGGCACGACGTCCGGAAGTTGGTCCCAGAGGCTCGGCTGCGTGGGAAGGAGGTCGTAGACGAGGCCGTGTACCAGCTCTTGGGCGACCACGAAGTCCGCGCCGCTCACCAGCTTGAGCCAGTAGCTGCTGAGCTTTGGCGTGAGGACCGGCACGGAGAGGGTGCGCGGTTGCATGCCGCGCAACCTTGCTGCGCGAACCAGGATCTCTTCGGCGGTGAGCGTCTCCGGGCCGGGGAGGTCGTAGACCACCGAGCCTGTCAGGGGCACTTCCAGGGAAGCGCACAGCCCGGTGATGACGTCGTCGATGCCGACTGGGCAGGACCGGCTCTGCATCCATCGAGGGAGCAGCATGAAGGGCAGCCGGGTAGAGAGGTCGCGGCAGATCTTCCAGGACTCGCTGCCCTCGCCGATGATCATGCCCGCGCGTAGCTCCACCGTCGGGACGGCTGCTTCCCGGAGGATCTTCCCGGTGTCCAAGCGGCTCTGCAGGTGTTCGGAGGGTGGGCCCTGGGGAGCGACGCCACCCAGGTAGACGATCCTCTCGAGTCCGTGTTTGGCCGCGAGGCGGGCGAAGTGGGTGGCTGCCTGCCGCTCACGCTCGGCGTAGCCAGGACCTTCAGCCAACAGGTGTACGAGGTAGACGGCGGCCTTGGTGCCCTCGAGGGCTGCGTCCATGGCAGCCGTGTCGTCGAGGTCGAAGCGCACCCAGGGGACGTCGGGGCTTCGCTGCATCGCCCGGCCCGGGTCACGAGACCCGCATCGCGTGGACACGCCGTGTTCGATGAGGCGTTGGGTGAGCCGGCTGCCGACGAAGCCTGTGGCACCAGTGATGAGGATTGGGCGCGTCATGGGCGGGTGGCCTCTCGGCGAACCAGATGCCGACGAAAGCGTTGCATCGTCCACAGG
>JAERSX010000606.1 GCA_016845285.1 Deltaproteobacteria bacterium
GAGGAGGGCCTCGACATCAGCTTCCCCTGTGAGCCTGGCGAGTTCATCCTCGATGCCGCCGAGCGGGCTGGGTACGACCTTCCATTCTCCTGTCGAAGCGGCGGTTGCCTGACCTGTTCGGCCAAGACCGTCGAGGGGACATGGGAGATGGACGAGCAGTACGTCCTCGAAGACGAACACATCGAGGAGGGCTTCATGCTGCTG
Source organism: Deltaproteobacteria bacterium (assembly GCA_016845285.1). Lineage (GTDB taxonomy): Bacteria > Myxococcota_A > UBA796 > UBA796 > UBA2385 > BH17. The sequence goes on from JAERSX010000606.1 coordinate 205, forward strand.
TGCTGCACGGCGGTGACCTCACCCGGCGTCTTCATCAGCCATCAGCAGGACGAGGTCGAGTAGCACGGGCACGTGCCAGACTGCGCTCGTGCACACCGCCCTCGCTGTCACTCTCCTCTCCGCCTGCGGTCCCACACGGGACCTGGAGATCACTCGGGTGCCGGACTTCCCGACGCTGCTGCGCGTCCGCTTCGACACACGATCGCCCACCACCGCACAAGTAGCGGCCACCGTCGGAGACACCACGCGCACCACCCCGTTGGGCCCCGTGGCGACCCACCATGACTTCGTGGTCCTCGGGCTCCCCTCCAGCCACGAAGTAGACCTGTTGATCTGCGCCGGCGCCGTGAGCGACGGAGACTGCGACGAAGAATCTGCGCGCACAGCCGCAGTGCCTGGCCGCGTCGTGCCCTTCGAGCACGTGGGAGGAGACACCAGCGACGGTCCGCCCTTCGTCCTCACCAGCGTGATCAGCGGAGAAGAGGGAGAGAGCAGCGTCCAGATCCTCGACCCCCTGGGACGGCCGACGTGGGTGGTGGAGCCTGTCTGGGGCTTCACTCCAACGGCGCGCTTCTCGCGTGACGGCACGGCGGTGTGGATGCTGCTCACAAGCAAGGAGCACGTGGAGGACGCTGTCATCCTTCGACAACCCCTCATCGGAGGTGAGCCCGAGGAGATCCAGACGCCCTATGCTCACCACGACTTCGTGGAGCTCGAAGACGGCACGCTGGCCTGGATCGCCGCCGAGCTGAGGGAAGTGGACGGCGAGGCGGTCGTGGGAGACCGGATCGTAGAGCGCGCCCCCGACGGCACGACCCGGGAGGTCTGGAGCGCCTTCGACTGGCTCGAGGTCGTGCCGAATGCTGGCTGGTCCATGGAGCAGTACCCCTTCGGGGTGGACTGGACTCATGCCAACGGACTGCACTTCGACGCCGAGCGTGGTGCCTACACCCTGTCGCTGTACTACCACCGCTCGCTCGCACACATCGACCGCAGCTCCGGCGAGCTCCTCTGGGTGCTGGGAGGCGACGACGACGACTTCGGAGGGACGGCCTTCTTCGGTCCACAGCACGCACCTGACTTCGACGCCGAGGGCCACCTCACCGTCTTCGACAATGGTGGGCCGGGGTCGAGCGCAGTGGGACTGCGCCTGGACGAGGACGCATGGACCGCCGAGGAAGCGTGGCGCTTCAGCCCCGACGACGGACGAGGCAACCTGCTCCTGGGTGATGTGGCACCGCAGCCCGACGGCGGAGCGCTCATCTCATGGGGCGAACACGGCGCCATCTCCCATGTGGACGCCTCCGGCGAGCTCGCCTGGGAGCTCGAGGCCTCACAGGCCGGAGTCGTGGGTCAGGTGAGCTGGCGGGGAGACCTCTACCAGCCCTGAGCTCCGCCTCGGAGGACAAGCGCACGGCAGTCCTGCCAGGGAGCGATGGAGGGGTTCTTCCCCTGGACCATGAGCAGCTGAAGACCGGCCGGGCGAGGGGGCCCGACTAGATCTCCAGCAGGATGCGCTCCGGGTTCTCCACCAGCTCCTTGATGCGAACCAGGAAGCTCACTGCCTCCCGTCCATCGATGATCCGGTGATCGTAGCTGAGGGCCAGGTACATCATGGGCCGCAACTCGATGCGTCCATCCACACCCACCGGGCGCTCCTGGATGGTGTGCATGCCGAGGATCCCCACCTGGGGTGGGTTGAGGATGGGCGTGGACATGAGCGAGCCGAAGACGCCGCCGTTGCTGATCGTGAAGGTGCCACCCTGGAAATCGGAGAGGCTCAGCTTGCCGTCCCGTGCGCGTCCCGCCACCTCGGCGATGGCCTGCTCGGTGCCGGCCATGCTGAGTCGATCCGCGTCGCGAATGACCGGGACCACCAGCCCACGGGAGGTGCTCACCGCCACGCCGATGTTGTAGTACCGCTTGTAGACCACCACCGGCCGGGCAGGGTCACTGTCGTCGATCTCTGCGTTGACCGCCGGGAACGCCTTGAGCGCCTCGACCGCAGCCTTGACGAAGAAGGCCATGAAGCCCAGCTTGATGCCGTACTTGGCGACGAAGCGCTCCTGGTAGGTCTTGCGGAGTGCCTTGACCGCGGTCAGGTCCACCTCGTTGAAGGTGGTGAGGATGGCGGCCGTCTGCTGGGCGTCGACGAGACGCTTGGCGATGGTGCGCCGCAGAGGCGTCATGGGCACTCGCTCCTCGAGCGCGTCGTTGGACTCCACCGGTGCAGGCACTGCCGCCGCGGGGGTCGCGCGAGCAGCCGCCTGTACGTCCCGGCTCAACACCCTGCCTCGCACACCTGTGCCGGCCACGTCCGCGATGTCGACACCGTGCTCCTTGGCCGCGCTGCGTGCAGCCGGGCCGGACTGCGGACCCTTGGAGGCCGCAGTGCTCGTCGACGCATCCTCGGATTCCGAGGCCAACACCTCTCCGGGCGCGATCGTCGCGATCACAGCACCGATGAGGACCTCGTCACCGTCTGCGGCCTTTAGCTCCACGATGGTGCCCGAGACGGGTGACGGAACCTCCAAGGAAGCCTTGTCCGAGTCGAGTTCCAAGACGGGCTCACCAGCGACGATGGTGTCTCCGACGGCCTTGAACCAGCGACCGATGAACGCTGAGCTGATCGACTCGCCGATTGTGGGGACCACGAGCTCCACGACGGGATCGGGGGACATGGACGGGCTCCAGGAAGTAGAAAGGGGTCTGCGGTGCCAGGCAGGGGCCGGTTCGCGGCCTCAGGCCTGCAGGTAGAGGGCTTCGTCGATCACGGCCTGCTGCTCCAACCTGTGCTTGCCTGGTGAGCCGGTGGCGGGCGAGGCGGCACGGGGGCGACCGATGTAGCGAGGAACACGACCGAGGGCGTCGTAGAGCCACTCGTCCATCATGGGCCAGGCGCCCATGTTGCGGGGCTCCTCCTGACACCAGACGAGCTCCGCGCCCTCGGGGTAGCGGGCCATGGTGGCCTGAACGAGATCTTCTGGGAACGGGTAGAGCTGCTCCATGCGGACGAGAGCGATGTGCCCTTGTCCACGGTCCCGACGGGCCTCGACCAGCTCATAGTAGAGCTTGCCCGAGCAGAAGATCACACGCTCGATGCTGTCGGCCTCCGTGACCTCCGGATCATCGATGAGGCGCCGAAAGGCCCCACTGGAGAGCTCATCGAGGGTGGACGTGCAGGCCGGGTTGCGCAGCAAGGACTTGGGCGCCATCACCACGCAGGGCTTGCGGACAGCGAAGAGCGCCTGGCGTCGCAGCAGGTGGAAGAAGCTCGCCGGAGTGCTGCAGTTCGCCACCACGACATTGTCTTCGGCGCACAGCTGGAGGTAGCGCTCGAGACGTGCCGAGCTGTGCTCGGGGCCCTGCCCCTCGTAGCCGTGGGGCAGCAACATCACGACACCGCTGTTGCGCGCCCACTTCTGCTCGGTGCCCATGATGAAGTTGTCGATGATGACCTGCGCACCGTTGGCGAAGTCTCCAAACTGGGCTTCCCAGATGACCAGAGCGTCGGGACAGTCGAGAGTGTAGCCGTACTCGAAGCCCAGGACTGCAGCCTCCGACAGCATGGAGTCGAAGACCTCGAAGGGTGCCTGACCCTCGCGCAGGTGAGCGAGCGGGATGTGGTCTCGACCCGTCCGAATGTCGGTGAGCGCAGCGTGACGGTGGCTGAACGTGCCGCGGCCGGAGTCCTGGCCACTCAGGCGCACCCGAATGTTCTGGTCGACGATGCTGGCGTATGCGGCCTGTTCAGCCACGGCCCAGTCGACAGGACGCTCCCCAGCCACGATGGCCAGGCGCTGCTTCAACAGCCGCTGGATCTTCCGGTGTGCCCGGAAGTGATCAGGCAAGGTGTTGGCGCGCTCGAGCAGGGAGACGAGGTGAGCTCGATCCACCGTCGTGTCGATCTCGTCGTGCACGGTTCCCAAGCGGTAGGGCGCCCAGGTGCGTCCGAGGTCCGAGTCCACGTTGCCTGTGTAGGAGTCCCAGGCCTCCGGGTCGCGCTGGGTGAGGTGTGCCTCGAGCCGCAGCTTGCTGTCACCCACGATCAAGTCGGCCTGGGACCGACTCAGCTGACCAGGCGCCTCGGTCAGGCGGCGGGCGTACATCACCCTCGGCGGCGGGTGGGAGCGGATGGCGTCGTAGAGCAGCGGCTGAGTGAACGATGGCTCGTCGCCCTCGTTGTGACCGTGCTTTCGGAAGCAGTAGAGGTCGATGATCACGTCTTCGTGGTAGGTCTGGCGCCACTCGGCGGCCAGGCGCGCCACAGAGGCCACCGCGTACGGATCCTCGCCGTTGACGTGGAAGATGGGCACCGCCAGCATGCGGGCCACATCCGTGCAGTAGGGGGTCGACCGCGCATCCTTGGGGGAGGTCGTGAAGCCGATCTGGTTGTTGACGATGACGTGAATCGTGCCGCCCGTGCGGTAGCCCTTCAGATCGCTCAGGTTGAGCACCTCGGCCACGAGCCCCTGCCCGGCGAAGGCAGCATCGCCGTGGAGCAGCAGCGGCATGATCCGCTTCCAGCTCTCCCCCGACGCCCGATCCTGGCGGGCTCGCACACGACCCTCCACCACCGGGTCCACCGCCTCGAGATGGGAGGGGTTGAAGGCCAGCGACAAGGTGAGTTCGTGCCCGTGGAAGCTCTGGTATGCCCGTGTGTAGCCCAGGTGGTACTTCACATCGCCGGAGCCTGCGAAGTCGGTCATGCCAGCGTCTTCGAACTCGTCCACGATGTCGCGAATGGGCTTGTGCAGCACGTTGGCGAGAACGTTCAGACGGCCCCGATGGGCCATGCCCAGAATGACCTCATCGATTCCGCGCCCGCCCACCGCGTCGAGGAGCGTGTGGAGGAGCGGGACGAGGGACTCACCGCCTTCGATGCTGAAGCGCTTGGTGCCTGGGAAGCGGTGGTGGAGCAGCTGCTCGAAGTTCTCGGCGTCCGAGATGCTCCGGAGCATGAACTTCTGCTCGTCCACGTCGAGGATCTGTTGGTCTTGCAAGGTCTCGAGGCGCCGCTGCAGCCACTTCTTGCGCTCCGGCTCCTGGATGTTCATGAACTCCACGCCGAAGTTGCCGCAGTAGGCCTTCCGCATGCGGTCCAGGACGTGCCGAAGGGTGGTGGTCTCGGGGACGCCGAAGGCAGGCTGCCCCGAGACGGGCACATCGAGGTCGGCTTCTGTCAGGCCGTAGTAGGCGATCGTCAGCTCAGGGTGCGACTCGGGGGTCACCTGGCCCAGCGGGTCGATGTTGGCTTCGGTATGACCGCGCACCCGGTAGGCGTTGATCATGGTGGCCACCATGGCCTGTCGACGCGCGGCCCGGGTGTTGGACGAGCCCTCCGCAGGAGCTCCTCCGCGCGCCGCGAAGATGCTCTGAGGACGAAAGCGCGGCACCAGGCCCGGTGTGGGGCCCCCGTTGGCCAATTCGCCGTCCCACTCCTTGAAGAGCGCGGCCCACTCCGGGGCGACAGCGTCTGGCTGGCGACTCCAGCGGGCGTAGAGTTCGTCCACGAAGGCGGCATTGTCGCCGGTCAGCAGGCTCTCGAGCTCTGCGCGTGCAGGTGGTGCCATGGTCCTCGGGAGGGTGCGACTGAACGTCGGAGGGTCCTGAGCGGAGGCCAGCCTAATACGCCAGACCCCCACGCACCTCGCAGTCACTGCGGACTCCGCTCCCACGGATGCCGCTCTCAGGCATTAGGGTTCGCACATCCTGGTCACGTCGACCAGCACGGAGAGCCCCATGCGCCCTTCCATCCTCGTCTTCTCCCTCGGCCTGGTGTCGGCCCTCGCCCTCGCAAGCCCCTCGGCACATGCAGGTGAGCTCCGCGACAGCGTGATCCCACACCTGAGCGGCATGGAGGATCCCACCTCCCCCGACGCGCTACGGGCCCTCGGCCCTGGAGTG
>JAERSX010000607.1 GCA_016845285.1 Deltaproteobacteria bacterium
CGTCTGCTGTGGTCCTGAGCCACGACGCCGATGGGCTCGTCCTGCACGTCGATGCACAGGCCCCCTTCGAGGCCGTGCGCAACGCCCTGCGCCGCCACTTCCCTCCCGTGTCTGGCGAGCCTGTCCGGCGTCGTCGCGCGCGGCTCAGCCTGGGCGACCGGCCCTTCGATGCGTTCGACCTGCGCCGCTGGGTACACCAGCTCCAGGACGAGGCGGGCCTGACGGTCTCCGGGGTCCACACGAGCCCCGATGCCCTGCGACGCCATGTCGAGCAAGGCCTCAAGGTGCCCGTGTCCTTCGAGGCCTGCACGACCGTCGCTGAGGCGGCGGTCTCCGGGGACGCGGATCTGGCCGACAGCACCGAGACCGTCTCCACCGGTCTGCTCGCCGACGACGAGGCTCCCACGGTTCCCGACGGGTCCCTCGCCGAGCTGTCCGCGGAGCCGGAGCCGACGCTGGGTGACGAGGTCGAGCCGGACCTGTCTGATGCCGTCGAACCGGACGAGGACGCCCCGGCGTGCCCTTCAGTCGATGGGGACGAGGACATCGTCGAGATCGACGAGCTGGGTCCGGCGCTGCGCCAGACACCGGCCTTGGGCCGAGGGCCCACCATTCCCGCGCGTCTGGAGGGCGAAGATGGCGGCCGCACCGTGGTCGTCGTGGACCGAACGGTTCGAGGTGGTGCGGCCTTCCGCTCGTCGGGCGACATCGTGGTCTACGGCGACGTCAATGCGGGCGCCGAGCTCATCGCCGACGGCCACATCGTGGTGCTCGGCCGGCTGCGGGGACTGGCCCACGCCGGTGCTGGGGGCAACGAAGACGCTCGGGTCATCGCCTTCGACCTCTCCCCCACCCAGCTCCGCATCGCGCACCGCATCGCCTACGCACCCGAGCGGCCCCGCCGAGCCGGAGGCCGCTCCGTGGGCCCTTGGCAGCCCGAGGTCGCGCGCATCGATGGCGACCACATCGTCTTCGAGGACTACCGGCGCCGCTGAGCGCGGGTGGCTCCACACCGTCTCCTCTCTCCCTTCCGATTCCATGTCTCCCACTTCTCTTCCGCCCTCTCTTCTTCTTCTCACAAGGAGCCCGACATGAGCGAGTGCATCGTCGTCACCTCCGGCAAAGGTGGTGTCGGCAAGACCACCACCACCGCGAACCTGGGAGTGGCCCTGGCGCTGCTCGGCAAGAAGGTCGCCGTGGTGGATGCCGACATCGGCCTGCGCAACCTCGACGTCATCCTCGGCCTCGAGAACCGCATCGTCTACGACCTGGTCCACGTCATCGAGGGGCACTGCCGCCTCAAGCAGGCCCTCATCCGCGACAAGCGGGCCGCCGGTCTCTTCCTGCTGCCTGCCGCCCAGACCCGCGACAAGACCGCGGTCACTCCCGAGCAGATGCGGGAGCTGGTGCAGCAGCTCAAGGAGGACTTCGACGTCGTGCTGATGGACTGCCCCGCAGGCATCGAGCAGGGCTTCAAGAACGCCGTCGCCGGCGCCGACCGGGCCGTCATCGTGACCACCCCGGAGGTCAGCGCCATCCGTGACGCCGACCGCATCATCGGCATGGTCGAGGCCGCCGAGCTGCCCGAGCCCGAGCTCATCATCAACCGCTTCCGCGCCAGCATGGTGGAAGCCGGCGACATGATGAACAAGGAGGACATCCTCGAGATCCCCGCCATCCCGTTGCTGGGCATGGTGCCGGACCACCAGGACATCATCGTCAGCGCCAACCGCGGCGTGCCGGTCTCCTTCGACGAGGAGAGCCTGGTGGGTGAGGCGTTCCGCCGAATCGCCCGCCGGGTGACCGGTGAGACCGACGTGCCCGAGCTCGACCTGTCGCCAGACAGCGGCTGGTGGAAGACCTTCAAGCGCTGGATGGGCTTCGCACCTCAGCAGGGGGTGGCGGGATGAAGGACCTCATCAACAAGTTCTTCGGCCGGCCGCAGTCCTCGAAGGAGGACGCCAAGCAGCGGCTCAAGTTCCTGCTCATCCACGACCAGGTCGACCTCACGCCCGGTCAGCTAGAGGCCATGAAGTCCGAGATCCTCGACGTGATCAGCAAGTACGTGGAGGTCGAGGAGGGCGAGAGCAACCTGAAGCTCGAGCGTCTCGAGGACTGTGTTGCGCTGACGAGCTCGATCCCGGTTCGGCGGGTCGTCCAGCGCGCGGCGTCAGCGGGCTGAGTCGCCTCAGGGGTGGTCCGCCGCTGCAGCCATTGCCTCGCGGCATGGGGTGGCGGGCCGCGTGGGAGTGTGGGTCCAGGGGTGTGAAACGATAGCGTCATGCGCATGATCACACTGCTCCTGTCCAGCGTAGGGTGGGCTCTGCCTGCCTACGATCCCAAAGTTCCGCTGCCTGTTCGTCAGCTCAGCCACGCCGACGCTGTCGAGCTCTTCAGCGCAGATCGTCTCGGGCCTCCGGCCACCACCTACGATCACCAGACCCGCACGGTGGGGCCCACCGAGCTGGAGGCAAGGGTCGAGGCGCTGGTGTTCGGTGCCGCGGCTGCGGAGTGGTCGGCGCCCGACGCGCTGCGCCGCTACGGCCGGGCCATGGCCCAGGCCAGATCCTTCGGAGAGCCCCAGCCCCACCACCGGGTGTTCGTGATGGAGCACAGCGGGCTGGCTGAGGTGCCGGGCACGCTGGGCTCGTTCACGGGCAGCGCAGACCGTCCCGAGGCGATGGCCGCGCTCGTCGAGGGCTGGGTCTCCCAGCTCCACAAGATCGACTCCCTGAGCGCAGCGGCCATCAGCCTGACCCCCGACCCCACCGGCGATGGCTTCATCGGCGCGCTGGTCTACCTCGAGGGCCGGGTCCGCACCGACCCGTTCCCGCGGGTGGTCGAGGCCGGCAGCCTGGTCCCCATCCCGGGGGAGTACTCCGGCGACGGGGCGCTCACCTCGCTGTACGTCAACGGGTCTGGCGGCACGGTGGACGGGTACGAGATCCCGAAGAGTGGCGTCTTCCGCCTGGGGGTCCAGCTGCCCGAGGAGCCGGGCGTCTACCGAGCGGCCCTCAACCAGGTCCAGGAGAACAAGCTCCCGGACTCGCCCTACTTCTTCTCCTTCTACGCGGGTGTCGACCTGCCCCTCGCCTACAGCCCGCCCCCCGTCGACGGAGAGGCCACCGACGAGCTGGACGTGGCAGAGGAGGCCTTCTTCGAGGAGGTCAACCGCCGCCGGGCGGCCGTTGGTGTGGGTCCGCTGGAACACCTGGGCGCTCCCGAGCCCATGCGCACCCTCCTCGAGGGACGCCCGGAGCGGGAGCGGGCTCAGGTCCGCTACTACCGCAAGGTCTTCGCTCAGGATCCCTATGGCCATGTGCCCCATGGCCTGTGGGGCGCGGGCTTCAGTGCGGGCCAGACCCCCGAGGAAGCGGCCTGGCACGCCACCGAGCACCCCGTCATCCGTACGGCGCTGCTGGGCGCCGAGTCGACCTCGATCGGCATCGGCGCCCAGGTGGCCGACGACGGAATGCAGTACGCCTACGTCGCCCTCGAGCCACCCATCGAGGCCGACGCCGCGCGCGACCAGGCCCACGCCTGGTTCGGCGACAACTGGAAGGGTCGGGGCGACGGCTACCTCCGCGCCCCCAAGACAGATGCGATGCTCGACGAGGTGGCTGCCGACATCGCCAGCGGCAAGCTGTCCCTCAAGAAGGCCATGAAGACCGTCCAGACGCGTCTGAAGAAGGATGGTCTCCAAGGTCCGGGAGCGGGCTCGCTGTGGATGATGCTTCTGCCTCCGGGCGAAGAGCTCGACCCTTCGGGCTTCCAGTACCCCCGGGACTCCCGCTACCTCGCCATCGGGGAAGGCACGGGCAACCTCGGCGACGGCGGCCTGGTCTACACGGTCCTCGTCTTCATGGCAGCCGTGGACCTGGACTGACGCGACCCCCGGGTACCACGGGAGCGATAGGGGCCTTCATGTCCTTCGACCCCTCCACGATCGCCTACCCACCGGCCGTCTGGGACTACGAGCTGCCTGGCGGCTGGCACGTCTGGGCCGGCCGGACCGCCCGCGACAACGACAAGCTGTCGCTGAAGATCGCCCGCAACGACGACTGGTGGTTCCACCTCCGTGGCGCCCCTGGCAGCCACGTGGTGCTCTTCGTCCGCGATGGCACCGAGCCCGACAAGGGCACCATCAAGGCGGCAGCGGCCATCGCCGCGTACCACTCGAAGCAGCGGGGAGGCGGGACCGTCGCGGTCACCGGCACGCGCGCCCGCTTCGTGAGCAAGCCCCGTGGTGCCAAGCCCGGCTCGGTGAGCATCCGCCGCGAGGTGGTCTTCAAGGTGAAGCCCGGGGTGCCCGGCTGAGTCGGGCACCGTTCGGGAAGATGGTTGATGTGAGGCCAGGTGTACCCACGTGCGGGTGCGGTTCTTCGTGCTGGTGTCTCAACAAGGGGAGGGACATGGGCTAGTGTGGAGGCACCCCGCACCAGGAGTAGCCGTGCGTCGCCTCTTTGCTTCCGTCTTGCTCTCGCTCGCGTTCACCGTCTCCGCCTGCGATGAGCTCGAGGACTACGACGACAAACGAGAAGACTGCAGAGACCACGACCGCGGTGAGGACGACGACGAGTGGGACGAGGACGACGAGTGGGACGAGGGCGACGAGTGGGACGAGGGCGACGGGAGCATCGAGGAGGAACTCTGCGAGTGGGTCGAGGAGTGCGCCGAGATGATGGAGCAGGTGGAGGATTGGGAAGAGGCCTGCGAAGAGGACGACGACGAGGAGGCCTGCGAGGCCCTCGAGTGGGCCTGGGAGTACCTGGGCGAGGAGATCGAAGAGTGCGAGTGGCTGCTCGAGGCCCTCGATGGCGACTGCGACTGAGTCGCCCGACCTGGACCCATCCCTGAGCACATCGCGCCCCGACCTCTTCGCCTGTCTCGACCACCGCGTGTGGCTGGAGCAGTGGTTCGGCTGGAAGAAGCAGGAGAACCCTCGCTACAGCTTTCGGCTCTTCTCGCGGCTCGTGGGGCAGAAGAGCCCCAGCTACCTGCGCGATGTCATCAGCGGGCGGAAGAACCTGCTGCCGAGCCACCTGCCGGCGGTGAGCACGGCCCTCGAGCTGGACGAGGAGGAAGCTCGCTTCCTCGAGCTGCTCGTCGCCTTCGACCAGGCGCGCGACCCCACACTGCGGGACGAGGCCTGGGACCGCATCGCTGCCACGCGTCGCTTCCAGCAAGCCAGGCGCCTGGAGGGGGAGGGCTACAAGTACGTGGCCCGTTGGTTCACTCCCGCCATTCGTGAGCTGGTGCGCCGTCCCGACTTCCAGGACGATCCGGCCTGGATCGCGAGCGCCCTGCAGCCCGAGATCACCGAGGAGCAGGCGGCCGACGCCCTCGATGTGCTGTTGCGCATCGGACTCCTCGAGAGAGACGCTGCTGGACGCCTCGTCCAGGCCGACGGTGATGTGG
>JAERSX010000608.1 GCA_016845285.1 Deltaproteobacteria bacterium
CGGCACGTCGTTCACCCGCCGATCGCCGATATGGAGACTACCTCCGGAGAGCTGCTCCAGGCCGGCGATGCAGCGGAGCAACGTGCTCTTGCCACAGCCAGAAGGCCCCACCAGCACGAGAAACTCGCCCGACTCCACCTCGATGTCGACGCGGTGCAGGACCTGCACCTCGCCATAAGCCTTGTGGACCCCGTCCAGTCGCAGTCCCGCCATGCCGCATCTCCCTGGCAGTGGGAGCCGGGACTATCCTGCGGAGCTGTGGCTGCGCAGTGCCTTGCGGTTCCGCTGGACCTGATCGATGAGACCGTGGCGGCTGAGGTACTTGTTGAGGCGAGACGGCGACCACTTGAGCTCAGCCGCGGCAGCCTTCTGAACCCAATTCGTCCGCTTCAGCGTGTCGAGCACGAACTCCAACATGGCTTCCTCGACACCGACACCGTCCGGTTGTGGCGTCTCGTGAACGGCCTCCATCCCGAGGCGGGCGAGGTCCTCCACGGCGACCGGCTGCTCGCGTGTGCGATGAAGGTGGGCCGCGCGCTGCGCGAAGGCACTGAGCCGACGAAGGTTTCCCGGCCAGTCCCAGTTGGTGGCGCGGTGAAGCGCAGCCGTCTCGAACACCCGCTCGGGCGCACCCACACCCTCCTCCACCAGCATCGCCGCGAGGTACCGATAGACAGCCTCGGGCCCTCGCTCCACCAAGGGAGGCAGATGTACGTGCACGTGGCTCATGCGGTACCAGAGGTCTTCGCGGAAGTGCTGGGACCAGCCACCGTATGAGACGCCGACGTTGGTCCCCAGGATCACGTGAAGGGGCCGATTGAGACGCTCGGAGGACGAGGTGAGGCCCGCGATGTGGCGCTCGGGAAGCTCGAGCAGGGGCAGGAGGATCTGCTGTCCGGCGTCATCCAGGTTCTGCACCTCGTCGAGGAACAAGGCCCGCTGCTGGCGCAGGCAGCGCTGGATGGCTCCCTCTCGCTCCGTGGCGCCGGTGAAGTCGCCCTTGCGCGCGCCCACCAGCTGGGTCACGAGCATGTTGGGGTCGCCCTTGCGGAGCACCACGGTCTCCACCCCGGTCAACCCGTAGAGCTCGCGGGCCAGTCGACGGCTGAACACGCTCTTGCCAGCACCGGTGGGGCCGGTGACCAGCAGGTTCGTCTGGCGCTGACCCTTGAGCATGCTGAGCGAGTACTGGATGTCGCGCACTTGCTCCCGCTTGCTCAACAACACGCCCATGATCTCGGCGGGCTCGTCGAGCAGGCGCTCCTGGCTTGTCGACGACAGCAGCGGCAGAGCCTGCCCGATGGCTCCGGCAAGGCGGCGCAGCACGGCAACGTCCTCGTCGCCGAAGCGGTTTGCTCGGTGCACATCGTCTACGTAGAGCGCCCCGACTGCCTTCCCGCCGTGTGGGATGGCGACCGCGAGGAGGCTCTTCAGCTCGAAGGTGCGCACGGTGTGGGAGGTCTTTCGCAGGTGCGGATCGGCGAAAGCGTTGTTGGACGTCCAGTAGTCGGACGGGGATTGGATCCGACGCAAGACCTCCATGCCGATGCCTGCAGCCTCTGCGCCCGAGAGCTCGGTGTAGGTGACTTGCTGTCCCAGGCCCGGGATCCGAACCATGATCAACACGCGATGCGCTCCGAGCGCTTCCGCGACCAGTCGCGCCATGGCCTCGGGGAAGGCCTTGGGATCGTGCATCGTCTCGGTCAGCGCCACGATGCCTTCGAGCGCGGCACCCGGGCCGTCAAGGAGCCGGTCCCTGAGGGTGGCTGCTCTGGCGGCGGACTCTCCCCGAAGAAGCCGCGCGGCCCGGTCCAGATCTTCCCTGCGCTGCTGGAAGGAGGCGGGGTCCAGATCCTCACCCGCTGTTCCGAGGAGGATCTGACCAGCCTCGAGACGAATCATGGGATCCGGTGATGCGGGGACAGCCTTCCGCGCCTCGGTCATCAGACGGCGCCCCATCGCAAAGTGGGCGCGGGCCCGCAGCGTCCCCACCAGCGCCTGAATTGTCGGCTCCCGACTCCGAGGAGCTTCAGCCAACATGCTCAACACTTCGTCGGGCCGGCCGAGCTCGAGCTGCGCTTGCGCCCTCCTGAGCTGGATGGACACCACCAGCTCGGGCGACAGACCTCCCAGGGAGACAGCGGACAGGGCGTCGAGGGCAGCCTGTGGTCGATCCTGGGCCAGCGAGAAGCGTGCGCGCAGCTCGGCCCCGCGCGCATCTGCCTCGGGGATGTCCACCCGTGCCACCTCAGCGAGGAACGCAGCGATCTGGGTCTCAGCCGCTGGCAGGCGGTTCCAGCGGAGCTCCAGCTCGGCCAAGGCGTAGCGAATCCGAACCATCAGCTCTGGCTTGCCGGCGCGGTTCGCACTCAGCAGCGCCTCGCGGTAGCACTTGCGCGCCTTCCGTCCCTTGCCCAGCTTCTGCCACGCGTTGCCGCAGTTCAGTCGAATCCCAGCCCAGTCGATGGGATCGGCCTTGGCCTCTTCCAGCCCAGCAGCCTGCTCGAGCATGAGCGCGCCGCGCTCGAGGTGGCCCAAGGCGATGAGCAAGCGACCGCCGGCACTCAGCGCCACCAGGTCGAGCTGCCCCAAGCGCGTTCGCTCCTCCAAGCGAACCAGCAAGTCATCCACACCGGGGGAGGGAGAGCCGCGGAGGACCCGCTGCAGGGCAACGCGAACCCGGACGGTCAAGATGGCGTCGTTGCTGCTTCCAGTGACCCGTTCCGCCTTGTCGCATGCTTCCTCGGCCGAGACCACATCGCCCTGCTTGAGGTGGATGCCGGCGATGAGGAGCAGAAGCTCTGGCGAGGGGTGATCCGTTTGCAGCCGCCCGGCCTCCACGATGGCCTCGTCGAAGCGCCTGGCCCGACCGAGGATCCTCACCAGCCGCAGGGCTTCCTCCTCGGTACGATCCTCCAGACCTCGAAGAAGCTCGATGGCACCGTCGAGATCGGCATCTTCCGCCCGAAGCTTCGCCAGCATGCTGCGCGCCTGGCGGTGTCCTCGCCCGGCCAGCGCATCAGCCAGCTCCACCAGCAAGCTGCGCCGCCCGCCACTCTGCCGAATCCCAGCCTCGAAGCGATCCGTGGCCAAGGTCCAGAGACCGAGCCGAGCAGCCGCGAGCCCGATCCAGAGCGGGTCCTCCTCGGGAGGCTCGCCCACGATGAGAG
>JAERSX010000609.1 GCA_016845285.1 Deltaproteobacteria bacterium
CATCTGTCCCCACTTCGGGGGGAGCATGGGCCCGGCAGCCTCGGAGCGTGGGCTGGGAACGGGTGGTGCTCAGCTGGCTTTGCTTATGGACAGCAAGATGAAGCCGACGCTCCCGCCCAAGCCCGCGAGCGAGGTACCCCAGAAGAGCCACTGTGATGTGGATGTCCTGGGCGCGATCAGATCGGGGCGGGCGAGCTTGAGGCAGACAGAGATCGAGATGGTGTAGAGGAGGCCCAGCAGTGCGAAGGCTATGTTTGTGCCGAGGGCTGACGGGTCGTCGAACGCGTGGAGCACGCCGATGGAGCCGGCGAAGAAGATCACCAGCCCGGCGGAGGGCAGATGTGTCGCGAGCCGGTCCGCGAACGCGTGACTGCCCGACACGGCGGTGAGACCCACGATGCAGAGGACGCTGACCACGGTCGCGCCCATCGCTTCGAGGCTCAGCAATGAGCTGAGGGCCACGGAGCGGAGCCAGGCGATCGCGACGACGGACACCATCAAGAGTGTCACGGCGGTCGCGCTCAGGATGAGCGAGGGTGCGCGACGCTCGGAGGGGGGCTCCGAGATGTAGACATCGAGACCGAGCTTGACGATCGCTGCGTAGACCGAGGGAAGCAACGCGATCGCCATCGCTGGACCGAGGGTGAATGGGTCGCTCATGTTCTGGAACATCGCGACGATGCTGATGATGGTGCCTACGATGCCAACTGGGAGCACGACGGTGGCGACGGTCGTGGCGAGTGCGTTGGCGCTGCGACCGGAGAGGGCGGCCCCGAGGAGCGGAACCACCATGAACCCCAGAGAGGGCAGATCGAGTAGGACCATGCATTCAACCCCTGGTGCGGTGTTCACTCAGCCATCGGTCATTTTAGCCGACCCTTGCCCGCGCTTCGGTGCACAAATGAGGGCCTGATGCCCCGCGGTGAGATGGCCACCGAGCGTTGAGCGACCTCCGAGGCTGTCGCTCATCACGCCTGGTTCCGGGGGTCACCCTTGCCCGGGTCGGTCTCGACCCATGTTCAGAGCGTTTCCAAACCGTTTCCAGCCATGTGCGAAATGTGCTCGACACTTTATCTACTGATGAGTAGATAAAGAGCATACACCGGCTCTTGGAGCAGCACGATGAACGCACCTCTGTCCGAAATCTCCCGAATTCCGGGTCTCAAGCGCATCGAGACGTTCAGCCGAGACGAAATGGGCGCGCTGTGCATGGAGCGGACCCGTGCGGTGTACCCACACGATCAGGTCTACGGTCGGTTCTGCACCATCGAGGAGTACATCGACTGCCCGCCCGATGAGGTCTTTGCCTATCTGGCAGACGTTCGCTCTCTCGAGGAGTGGACCTGGAGCACCCGTGGCTTCGAAGCCACAGACGAAGCCGACCTTCTGGTGGGTTGGGACCGGCTCGCCGACGACACCCGCATCTGGTGCCGCACCGTCGCCAACGCGGCGGCACGCACCATCGACTACCACTGTGCCTGGGACCAGGGCCGCGCTCTCTGGATGATCTACCTGATGCGGGTGATCCCGGCGGCGGTCGTGTTGAACCGCCCCGGCTCGGTGGTGACCTGGACCAACTGTCGGCACCCCTTCTACGACCACAACCCCTTCCCCGAAGCAGCGCCCGACGATCGGGACACCTGGGTCGGCGATCTGTGGCCCTTCTTCTACGCGGGCCACGTCGTGGAGATGGAGAACCTCAAGAAGATCTTGGAGTTTCGCCATGCCTCGGGCCTGCCCATGCGCCCCTGGACCGACTGAGCCAGCCGCACCACGGAGTCTGTCATGACCCCCATCAGCCTCACCGCTGTCGCCAGCGCCTTCCCCGAACGGATCGTCCCGAACAGCTTCTTCGGAGACGAAGACCACCGCCCCGGCGGCGGGATGTTCCGGGGCTCGCGGCATCGACACCACCTCGTGCCGGGAGAGACGGCCCTGAGCCTCATCGCCCAGGCGGCCCGCCGCCTCGAGGCCGACACCGGGCAGTCCATCGCCGACGGCCTCGACATCATCCTCACCAACGTCTCCTTGCCCGACCTGCCCTTCACCGGCTGTGGCGCGGAGGTGGCCCGAGAGCTCGGGGCGCGACCTCAGTGGGTCTTCGACCTCCACAACCACGGCTGCGTGTCCTTCATCGCCATGCTCGCCCTCGCCCAGTCGCTCATGACCACCACGGGGGCACGGCGGGCCCTGCTCTGCAACGCGCAGACCGCGGCGGGCCGGATCTTCGCCGACCCCGGCGTCCGACGCCTGCCCCAGGCCTGCGTGCCAGGAGACGGCTGCGGCGTCGCGCTGATCGAGGCCGGTGACACGCGACCCATCGAGCACATCGGGGTGCGGAACTACCCCGCCTGGGCCTCCGACATGCAGATCGCGAGCAGCGAGGGTGCCGACTGGTGGGAGCCCCGCCAGGAGCAGTTCCACATCGACTTCTCGCGGGCGAAGGTGGCCAAGGTCGTGGGCCGCGGCAACCGCATCGTCCCAGAGGTGGTGGGCGAGGCCCTCCGACACGCTGGCCTGGGCCCCGACGACGTGAGCCTGCTGGTGACCAACCAGCCCAACCCCATCTTCCTGCGCAACTGGCGAGAGGCGCTGCAGGTGCCTGCCGAGCGCCACCTCGACACCTTCGCCGAGCACGGAAACCTCTTCGGGGCGGGGATCCCGGTCTGTCTCGACCGCGCGGTCCAGCAGGGCCGGCTGAGCGACGGCGACAACGTGGTCCTGGGTGGCTTCTCACACGCCGGTGACTACGCGGCGGCGGCGGTGGTGCGGTGGCGGAGCGCCGCATGAGCCCCGCTCCTCAAACCGTGGCCGATGCCCTGGCCTGGGCCCTCGACCGCTGGGGCGTTCGTGCCGTCTTTGGCGTGTCAGGCGCCAACATCGAGGACTTTCACGATGCCTTGCTTCGCCAGGGCGGCTCCATACGCGCCGTGGCTGCCCGCTCCGAGAACGGCGCCGCCTTCATGGCCGACGCTCATGCCCGCACCCACCGCACCCTCGGTGTGTGCTGCGCCACCTCGGGCGGCGGCATGATGAACCTCGCCGTCGGCATCGCAGAGGCCTGCCAGGACGGCGTGCCGGTCCTGGCCATCGTGGGTCAGGTCCCCCGGGATCACGAAGGACGAGGAGGCTTCCAGGACTCCTCGGGCCGTGGGGCAGGCGTGGACGCCAGGGGCTTGTGGACTGCCATCTCCAAGACCGTGGTGGCGCTGAGATCTGGAGCCGAGGTCTGGACCGCCCTGCGGTCCACCGTCGAGGTCGCCCTCGCCGGCCGGCCGGGTCCTGGCGTGTTGCTCATCCCCAAGGACGTCTTCTCGGAGCCCTGCCCGCCGATCCCGGCCGACTGGCCCCAGCACCTCCCGTGCCCTCCCGAAGCCCTGCCCCAACCCGAGCAGCTCGGCCCGCTCGTCGAGGCGCTCCGGAGCGCTCGACGCCCCGTGCTCGTGGCAGGGCCGGGAGTCCGGCGGCATGGGGCCACCCAGGCGCTGGTGCGCGCCGCTCGGCACCTGTCGATCCCCGTGATGAGCACCGTGGCCGATGTGGGCGCCTACCCTCAGTCCGATCCGCTCTACCTCGGCACCATCGGCGCCGCGGGGCACCCCTCGGCCCATCGCTACCTTGCCGAAGATGCCGACCTGGTGGTGGTCGTCGGGGGATGCCTGGAGCGGATGCAGCGAGGTCCCCTCGGCCAGGAACGCGCCGGGCGTCCCGTCTGGGTGCTTGGGGTGGATCCGACGCCTGCGACCCGGGTGCTGTCCTCTGTCCAGGTGCTGGCGGCTCGGCCAGGAGCTCTGCTCTCGGCCCTGAGCGCACAGCCCACCTTGGCTGGCATCGGTGGCGGACGCCCGAGGGGCTACCAACTGCACCGGTACCTCCCCCTGCTCGCGCCGAGGCCGACCGGATCGACCGCCGCTCCCCACGCCGGGCTGCGCACCTCGACCGCCGTGCAGCGACTCCACCGAGCCCTGCCCAGCCGTGGGCACCTGCTCTTCGATGCCGGGAATTGCTCTGCGAGTGCCCTGCACTGGCTGGAGGTCCCAGACGGTCTCTCCACTCAGATCGCCCTCGGCATGGGTGGCATGGGCTACGCCCTCGCGGGCGCCATCGGCGCACAGCTCGGCGCCGCCGAGGGAGAGCGCGTGGTCGCCCTCGTGGGCGACGGCGCCTTCCTGATGCTCGGGATGGAGGTCCACACCGCCATCGAGCTCGGTCTGCCCGTGCTCTTCGTGGTCTTCAACGACGGTGGCCACGGCATGTGTGTCACGCGCCAGCAGGTCTTCCTCGGCGGGCGGATCACCTGCGCCCGCTACCCCGCCGCCCGCGTGGTCGACGTGGCCCAGGGACTGGCCGGAGACCACGCCCTGTGGACGGGACGCGCCACGACTCCCACCGAGCTGGACGCACAGCTCGACGCCCTCGACCAGTGGTCCTGGCGCGGCCCTGCGGTCCTCGAGCTGGTGCTCCAGCGCCCCGAGACGCCGCCCTTCACCCCCTTCCTGCCTGCAGACGCACCCACGGGTGTGCTCCCAGCGGCGCCGTTCAATCCGTCCCGTACGGCCCACGTGGCCTGACAGGAGCACCTCATGATCCCCGTCGACGTAAACCAGAAGAACGTCTTGCAGTGGCTGTACTTCGGGCTGCTCGAGGCCTGGCGCATCTTGCTGGCCACCCTCCGCCGCGAGGGCTCCCGAGAGCTCGGCGTGGCCCGTGCTGTCGAGCGAGACGCCCGCGCAGGCGACCCGGACAGCGTCCTCGCTGTCATGGACACCTACGCAGAGAACCACCGCTTCCTCATGAACGTGGGCGTCGAGAAGGGTGAGGTGCTGGCCCGAACCCTGGAGGCCACCGGCGCTTCGCGGGTCCTCGAGCTGGGCGCCTACTGTGGGTACTCCGCCGTCCTCATCGGCCGACACCTGGCCCGGACCGGCGGGGAACTCGTGAGCCTCGAGGTCTCGTCCGCCAACGCCGCCGTGGCGCGCCGGGTGGTCGCTCACGCTGGCCTCTCCCACGTCGTCGACATCCGCGTGGGTCCGGCCGCACGGCTCATCCCCACGCTGATGGGGCCCTTCGACGTCGTGTTCATCGATCACTGGAAGGATGACTACTTGTCCGATCTACACCGCATCGAGGACGCTGACCTGTTGCGTCCAGGTAGCCGGATCGTCGCCGACAACGTGGGGGTCTTTGGCCGCGCCCTCCGCTCCTACCTCGAGTACGTGCGGACGTCGGCCCACCTCCGCTCCTCCCACCACGCGCTCCCCATGGAGTACAACGCCGACATCGGCGATGGCGTCGAGGTGACCGTCTGGAACGAGGTCTCCTTTCCCCGTGCTGTGCCGTCGAGCGTCGCTGCCCGATGAGCCCATCCGTCACGCCCCGACCTCTGACCTCCGCCCACATCGGTGCCATCCGACCACATGTGCCGGGTCGCCCCATCGAGGAAGTCCAGCGCGAGCTGGGGCTCCAGGGTGTGATCAAGCTCGCGTCGAACGAGAACCCAGACGGACCGTCACCCAGGGCGCTGGCGGCCATCGCCGCTGCGGCCCAGCCGTCCCCCCGCCACCCGGCCGCCGCCCCCTTCGCCCTCCGCCGCGCCCTGGCCCGCCCCCCGGGCCTGCCCGAGC
>JAERSX010000610.1 GCA_016845285.1 Deltaproteobacteria bacterium
CTCCACGACTACGGCATCGAGCGCGTCTACTCGCCGGAAGATGGTCGCCGCTTGGGGCTCGTGGGCCTCATCGACGATCTCTTGCAGCGCTCCGATCGCGACATCGCCACCTGGGGCAGTCGTCCAGAGGGAGCCCGCGCCAGCATCTCCTCGGGCGAGCGGCAGGTCCTGGCCAGGGCCATCACCCTCGCGGAGCTCGGGCTACACGACCCCGCGCGCCTTCCCTCGGAGCTCGGCGCGCTCATCGAAGACGGTGGCTCGCAGCAGACCCCTGTCGTCGGCATCACGGGCACCGGCGGTGCCGGAAAGTCGAGCTTCACCGACGAGCTGGTACGCCGATACCTCGTCGACTTCCCCGATCACCGCATCGCCGTGCTGTCGGTGGACCCGACGCGGAGGCGCACCGGCGGGGCGCTGCTGGGCGATCGAATCCGCATGAACAGCGTGCGCAACGACCGCGTCTTCATGCGCTCCCTCGCCACCCGCGACGCGCGAGGCGAGCTCTCCCGCGCCATCGGCCATGCCATCGCCCTCTGCCGCGCCGCCGCCTTCGATGTCATCGTGGTCGAGACATCGGGCATCGGCCAGGGGGACAGCTCGATCACGGCCATCTCCGACTGCCACATCTACGTGATGACCCCCGAATACGGCGCGGCGAGCCAGCTCGAGAAGATCGACATGCTCGACTACGCGGACCTGGTCGTGCTCAACAAATTCGACCGCCGGGGGGCCGAGGATGCTCTCCGCGACGTGCGCAAGCAGGTGCGTCGCAACCGCGAGCTCTGGGAGGTCGACGACGAGGCCCTACCGGTCTTCGGCACGATCTCCGCCAAATTCCACGATCCGGGGGTCAACGGTGCCTATCTGGCCTTGCTCGAGCTGCTCGGCACACGCACCGGCCACGCCTACGAGAGCCAGCTCAGCCCGCCCGAGAGTCGCATCAGTCCCGCACGAACCCCCATCATCCCGCCACGCAGCGTGCACTACCTGGGAGAGATCGCACGAGGGGTGCGCGCCTACCACGACTGGGCCGACGAGCAGGCCGCGCTGGCCCGACGAGCGGACGCCTTGGAGCGGGCCGCCGACGAGGTAGGCGGAGAGATGGGCACATCACTCCGCGCGCGCGCCGACGCTCTGGAGGCCGAACTCGACGGTCGGGCCCGCGCGCTCGTCGATGGATGGGATGCCTTGAAGGCCGCGTATGCGGGCGACAGGTTTTCGTATGAGGTCCGCGGAAAGACCATCGAACAGCCCCTGCGACTGCCCTCGTTGCGCAACCTGGCCATCCCGCGGATCGCCCTGCCTCGCCTGAGCGACCCCGGCGACCGTCGCGTGTGGCAGGCACGCGAGAACGTTCCAGGCCGATTCCCGTTCACTGGCGGGGTCTTCCCCCTCAAGCGCAAGGGCGAAGAGCCCAAGCGGATGTTCGCCGGCGAGGGTGGACCCGCCAAGACCAACGCACGCTTCCACTTCCTGTGCAAGGGCGAGCCCGTTCACCGACTGTCCACAGCCTTCGACTCGGTCACGCTGTACGGAGAGGACCCGGACGAGCGCCCCGACATCTTCGGAAAGATCGGCGAGAGCGGCGTATCCATCGCAACCCTCGACGATATGGCCCGCCTCTACCAGGGCTTCGATCTCTGCGCCAAGACCACATCGGTGTCCATGACCATCAATGGGCCGGCGCCCATCATCCTGGCCATGTTCTTCAACACGGCCATCGACCAGCAGGTGGCCGCCTTCACCGAGCGAGAGGGACGAGGCCCCAGCGAAGCCGAGCGGGCCGAGCTCGCCGCCACCGCCGTAAAGGTCGTCCGAGGCACGGTCCAGGCTGACATCCTCAAGGAAGATCAGGCGCAGAACACCTGCATCTTCAGCCTCGACTTCGCGCTCCGGATGATGGGTGACATCCAGGCCTGGTTCATCGAAAATGCAGTCCGCAACTACTATTCGGTGAGCATCAGCGGGTACCACATCGCCGAGGCGGGCGCGAACCCCATCAGCCAGCTCGCGTTCACCCTCAGCAACGGCTTCACGCTGGTCGAGTACTACCGCTCCCGCGGCATGGACGTGGACGCCTTTGCGCCCAACCTGAGCTTCTTCTTCAGCAACGGCATGGACCCCGAGTACACGGTGATCGGCCGAGTGGCCCGCCGCATCTGGGCCGTCACCATGCGCGACCGCTACGGAGCCGGCGAGCGGAGCCAGAAGCTGAAGTACCACGTGCAGACATCGGGCCGGAGCCTGCACGCCCGCGAGATCCAATTCAACGACATCCGCACCACCCTACAGGCGCTTCTGGCTCTCTACGACAACTGCAACAGCCTGCACACCAACGCCTACGACGAGGCCATCACCACCCCCACCGAGGAGAGCGTGCGGCGAGCCATGGCCATCCAGAAGATCCTCAACGCCGAGTTCGGCCTGCTCAAGAACGAGAACGCGCTGCAGGGCAGCTTCATCGTGGACGAGCTCACCGATCTTGTGGAAGAAGCCGTGCTCACCGAGTTCGAGCGCATCGACCACCGTGGCGGCGTGCTCGGCGCCATGGAGACCCAGTACCAGCGCGGCAAGATCCAGGAGGAGTCGCTCACCTACGAGCGGCAGAAGCACTCCGGTGAGTTGCCCATCATCGGCATCAACACCTTCGTCGACCCCACGACACAGGACGATGACTGGGAGCCTGCGCCCATCGAGCTGCGACGGTCCACACCCGCAGAGAAACAGGACCAGATCGCACGCCTTCGAGGCTTCCAGGCGCGCCACGCCGCCAGCACCCCCGACGCACTCGAGCGACTCCAGGAGGTGGCCCGGAACGGCGGCAACATCTTCGGTGAGCTCATGAGTGCAGTTCGCGTCGCCTCACTGGGGCAGATTACCCACGCGTTGTACGCCGTCGGTGGGGAAT
>JAERSX010000611.1 GCA_016845285.1 Deltaproteobacteria bacterium
GCACACACCAGGGTGGCCTTGGTGAGCGCCACGGCCATGGCGATGGTCAGCGACAGCGGAGTCGCCATCTCCGTAGCCTCGGCAACCACCGAGACGAGCACCGTGAGCACGGTCAATACGAGCAGCGCGCCGTACACCTTGTAGTAGGTGGGCAGCGGAGTGACGTGATCGTGGTGATCATCGTGAGCTGCGGCAGCTTGGGCCATGTGGGTCTCCTGGGTTCCGTCGGGACGGAATCAGCGCAGCAGGTAGAGCAGGGGGAAGAGGAAGATCCAGATGAGGTCCACGAGGTGCCAGTACAGGCCCACGTTCTCCACTGCGGCGTAGTTGTCCGAGTGGAAGTCGCCGCGGCGGCCCCGGAAGTAGAGCCACAGCAGCACACCGATGCCGATCAGCACGTGCAGACCGTGGGTGCCCGTCATCAGGAAGTAGATGGCGAAGAAGATCTCGGGATGGAAGGGCTCGGTGCTCCCCTCCAGCTGGTGCAGCGAGCCGTCGCTGAAGAACTTCCCAGGCACCGTGCCGTGGGCGATCTTGCCCGAGTACTCGATGAACTTGATGACCAAGAAGCCCATCGCGAAGGCGATGGTCGCGATGAGCTGCTTGAGCATCATCGGGGTGTCGCTGGTCTGGGCCGCCCGCACTGCGAGGGCCATGGTCAGCGAGCTGGTCAGCAAGAAGATGGTGTTGACCGCGCCAAGAGGCACGCTGAGGTGCTCTGCCGAGGCCAGGAACGTCTCCGGGTACAGGTACCGCATGGAGATGTAGGCCATGAAGAGGCCGCCGAAGAACAGGACCTCCTGCACCAGGAAGGCCCACATCCCCAACTTCACCGCGGCCTTCTGCTGAGCGACCGTGTGGAAGTGGTGCGGCTGATACCAGGGATGCGAATGATCTGAAGAGCTCATGGGAGCAGGTTCCTCCACCAGCCTCAGTGGCCGGTGTGGTCGATCTCGGGGAAGTCGTAGGGGCCACGACGGCAGACAGGCTGGCCGTGGAAATTGTGCTCGATAGGCGGCGTCGCTGTGTCCCACTCGATGGACACGCCACCCCATGGGTTGTGCGGCGCCTTCTTGCCCGTGAAGAGCGAGGCGATCAGGTAGCCAGCTGTGACGAAGAGGCCCAGACCAAGGATGAAAGCGCCGATCGTCGAGAGCTGGTGCCAGAGCTCGAACTCGGGCAAGTACTCATGGTACCGGCGGGGCATCCCCCGACTTCCCGCCACGAACTGCGGGAAGAAGGCCAGGTTGAAGCCTACGAAGACCACGATGGAACCGAACCGGCCAAGGTTCTCGTCGTACATCTTGCCGGTCATCTTGGGCCACCAGTGGTGGATGGCCGCGATGAAGGCGTAGAGCGTGCCGCCCATCATGACGTAGTGGAAGTGTGCCACCACGAAGTAGGTGTCGTGGAGGTGGATGTCGGTGTTGAGCGTGCTCAGGAAGAGGCCGGTGAGGCCGCCGATCGTGAAGATCCAGAGGAAGCCCAGCGTGTAGAACATCACCGTGTTGTAGAGGATCTTGCCCCGGTAGAGCGTGGCGATCCAGGAGCACACCTTGATGGCAGTGGGCACCGCGACGCCGAAGGTGATGAGCGAGAACAGCGTGTTGCTGAACTCGGACTGGCCGCTCAGGAAGAGGTGGTGACCCCAGACGAGGAAGCCGATGGCGGCGATGGACACCGAGCTCGCGGCGATGGCCGTGTAGCCGAAGATGTGCTTGCGGCTGTGCACTGCCACCGTCTCGCTGATCACGCCGAATGCGGGCAGGATCATCACGTAGACGACGGGGTGGCTGTAGAACCAGAAGAAGTGCTGGAAGAGCACGGGGTCGCCGCCCAGAGCCGGGTCGAAGATGCCAATACCCATGGTCCGCTCGAAGATGAGCAGCGCCAGCGTGATGGCGATGACCGGAGTGGCGAGCACCTGGATGAGCGAGGTGGCGTACAGGCCCCACACGAAGAGCGGCATCTTGCCCCAGGTCAGCCCCGGAGCCCGCATCTTGTGGATGGTGACCATGAAGTTGATGCCGGTCAGGATGCTGCTGAAGCCCAGGATGAAGGCACCCAGGAGCGCTGAGATGACCGCGCTGGTGCTGTGGCCCGAGCTGTAGGGCGTGTAGAAGGTCCAGCCCGTGTCGAGCCCACCGGCGACCAAGGTGTAGACCATGAAGCCGGCACCAAAGACCCAGATGTAGAAGCTCAGCAGGTTCAGACGTGGGAAGGCCACATCCTTGGCCCCGAGCTGCAGCGGCATCACGAAGTTGCCGATGGATGCTGGGATGCTGGGCACCAGCACGATGAAGACCATCACCGCGCCGTGCAGGGTGAACGCCCGGTTGTACATCTCGGGGTCCATCAGATCAGGACCCGGTGTGTACAGCTCCCACCGCACCGCCAAGGCCAGCAGGCCCCCGATGAGGAAGAAGCCCAAGATGCCCACCAGGTACATGAGCCCGATGCGCTTGTGGTCGAGGGTCACGATCCAGTTCTTCAGGCCAGGGTTGGCCTGGAGGTAGCTCTGTTCGTGGTGGGAGTGGGCGCCGCCGACGCCCGTCGCTGGACTGCTCATCGGTTGCTCCTCAGTTGGAAAGGGTCTCGATGTACGCGACCAGGCTGTCTACCTGCCGGTCGTCGAGCTGCCCCTGGTAGGGCGGCATGACCGGCTGGAAGCCCGCCACCACCTGACCGGCCGGGGCCATCAGGCTGGTGCGCACGTAGTTGGCATCGACGAGGACTTCGGAGCCATCGTCGAGCTTCTCATTGGTGTTCCACTTGTCCTTCAACGTCGGGCCCACCATCGGGCTGCCGTCCACCGAGTGGCAGGCGTTGCAGCCCTTGGTCGTGAAGAGCTTCTCGCCGTACTCCACATCGGTCAGGGTGGAGGGGTCGAAGTTGGCCTCGTTGTACCAGACGTCGAAGGCGCTGGGCTCCATGACCTCGACCGTCGACAGCATGCGGCTGTGGCCGTTGCCGCAGTACTCCGAGCAGTAGACGATGTGCTCACCCACCTTGGTGGCCTCGAACCACAGCACCGTGTAGCGGTTGGGCACCACGTCCTTCTTCACCCGGAAGTCGGGCACGAAGTAGCTGTGGAGGACATCCCGCGAGGTCATGGTCAGGCGAACGGGCCTGTTGGCCGGCACGATGAGCGTGTCGGTCTCGATGTTGGTGCCCGGGTACTGGTACGCCCAGGACCACTTGGTGCCCACGACCCGGACGTCGAATGAGTCCGCAGGCGGCACCGACATGTCCATGAAGCCGCGGAAACCGAGCACGAACATCACGACCAGCAGCAGGCTTGGGAAAGCGCTCCACGCGATCTCGAGCGTGGTGCTGTGGCTGATGGGGTCAGTACGCTGATCGTCGCCCCGCTCGCGGTACTTCCAGGCCATCCCGAAGGTAGCGCCCATCATCACGATGAAGAAGAAGACGCAGAGCCAGTAGATGTAGTAGAAGACGAAGTCGACGTCGGCCGCGAAGGTGGAAGCCTGAGGCGGCATCCAGAACGTCGCGTCCCCCGGCGCAGCCAGCGCCGAGGTCGAGGTGGGGAGGGCCAGGACGAGCCAGGTCAGGTCCGGGGCCTCGCCCTGTCGCCAGAAGAGGGGT
>JAERSX010000612.1 GCA_016845285.1 Deltaproteobacteria bacterium
CCCGATCCCACCCCCGACGCGGCTTTCGCCCGTCGGGGGTTCGCCTTTCGGGCGCGAGAGCCTTTCCGACGAGGGCTCGTGTGTCTAATGTACGCGGGCCGGCCGTCGTGCACGAGGCCTCCATGACTGTCGCCCGTGCACGTTCGGAGGGATAGTCCACCACGAACGTCCACTCGCTTTCGGCCAACCCCGCTTCTCGGAAGGCACATGTCCCACGATCCCAGCCTCTACCACCCAACGCCCCACGTCATCGAACACACCCATCGGGGCGAGAAGGCGTACGACATCTGGTCGCGGCTCCTGGTGGACCGGATCATTTTCCTCGGCTCGCAGGTCACCGACGAGGTGGCCAACGCGATCATCGCGCAGCTGCTCTTTCTCGAGAGCCAGGATCACGAGAAGGACATCTACTTGTACATCAACAGTCCGGGCGGCTCCGTCACGGCCGGGCTCGCGATCTACGACACCATGCAGTACATCCGGGCCGATGTGGCCACCATCTGTGTGGGGCAGGCCGCGTCCATGGGTGCCTTCCTGCTGGCTGCAGGGGCCAAGGGCAAGCGTCAGGCGCTTCCCCATGCACGTCTGATGATTCACCAGCCTTCCGCCGGTGTCGGATACTCGCAGGTGACCGATATCGAGATCCGCGCGAAGGAATTCCAGCGCATGAAGGTCGAGCTCAACCGTCTGATGGCCCTCCACACCGGTCAGTCCGTCGACAAGCTCGCGCTCGATGTGGAGCGCGACTACTTCATGACGGCTGAAGAGGGCCGTGAATACGGGCTCATCGACGAGGTCATCCGGCCGATGTCCGACGAAGCGGACGAAGCGGAGGAGTCGGAAGGGGCTGAATAGGCCTCTCGGGATCTCGCCGGGCATCTGTGGCCCGGTCGTTCCCTACCCGCCACCCCACGGCAGTCCTGCTCACGTCGGCCGTGGGCGCTATGGTGCATGCAACGGGCCACCGAGGGTGGCTCCAAGGAGTCGAAGTGCAGCGCAAAGGACAGGGCGGCCGTGATCTGCGGTGCTCCTTCTGTGGCAAGTCGCAGCGCGAGGTGCGCAAGCTCATCGCCGGGCCATCGGTCTACATCTGCGATGAGTGCGTGGAACTCTGCAACGACATCATCACCGAGGAGTACGAGCGCGAGGACTACTACGCCTCTCGTGCCTTGGTCCCCAAGCCAAAGGAGATCAAGGCCCACCTCGACGAGTACGTCATCGGCCAGGAGCGTGCCAAGCGCGTGCTGAGCGTCGCAGTTCACAATCACTACAAGCGGATCGACAGCCGCTCGGGACACGACGATGTCGAGCTGCAGAAGTCCAACATCCTGATCATCGGTCCCACCGGAACGGGCAAGACCCTCCTCGCTCAGACGCTCGCTCGCTTTCTGAACGTGCCGTTTTGCATCTGTGATGCCACCAGCCTCACCGAGGCCGGGTACGTAGGCGAAGATGTCGAGAACATCATCCTGAGTCTCTTCCAGGCTGCCGACTACAACGTCGAGCGAACCATGAAGGGCATCATCTACGTCGACGAGATCGACAAGATCGCCCGCAAGGGAGAGAACCCCTCCATCACCCGCGATGTGTCGGGTGAGGGTGTACAGCAGGCGCTGCTCAAGATCATCGAGGGCACCGTGGCGAACGTGCCTCCCAAGGGAGGACGCAAGCACCCGCAGCAGGAGTTCCTGCAGATCGACACCCAGAACATCTTGTTCCTCTGTGGTGGGGCCTTTGGCGGGCTCGACAAGATCATCGAACAGCGAGTCAACAAGTCTGGCATGGGCTTCGGCCAGAAGAAGAAGGGCAGCGTGAAGGCTCAGTCCAAGGGCGAGCTCCTCGCACAGATCGAGCCGGAAGATCTGCTTCGTTTCGGGATGATCCCGGAGTTCGTTGGTCGCCTGCCCGTGGTGGCCACCCTCGAGGATCTCGACGAAGGCGCGCTCATCCGCATCATCGTCGAGCCGCGCAACGCCTTGGTGAAGCAGTACCGCAAGCTCTTCCAGATGGAAGACGTGATGCTCAAGTTCACCGATGGAGCCTTGTCGGCCATCGCCCGCGAGGCGATCAAGCGCAAGACTGGCGCTCGCGGTCTGCGGGCGATCATGGAAGAGACCATGCTCGACGTGATGTACGACCTGCCCTCGCGGGACAACATCAAGGAGTGCATCATCAGCGAGGAGGTGGTGGACCGGAAGAAGGATCCCATCCTCGTGTACCAGAGCGAAGCAGAGTGGGCCTGAGGAGGCACCGTGTTCTTCAAGGACCGCAAGGGCGAAGCGGCTGAGTCCGAGCGGGTGCTCCCGCTTCTACCGCTGCGCGACCTCGTAGTTTTTCCGCACATGGTGGTCCCGCTCATCGTGGGACGTCCACGGAGCCGTGCCGCCCTGAGCGAGGCTTTCAAGGGCGACAAGGAGATCTTCCTGACCGCCCAGAAGGAAGGTCGTACCACCGAGCCCACCGAGGGGGACATCTACCGAGTCGGCACGGTGGCGACGGTCATCCAGATGTTGCGTCTACCGGACGACAACCTCAAGGTCTTGGTGGAGGGCCGCAGTCGCGCTCGCATGGTTCGCTACATCGACGATGGCGATCTCACCCGCGCTGCCATCACCTCATTCGGGGATGGCGAGGAGGAGGGGCTGGAGACCGAGGCGTTGATGCGCTCCGTCCGAGGCGCCTTCGAGCAGTACGTGAAGCTCAACAAGGGCATCCCACCGGAGATGCTGCTGACGGTCGCTGCAATCGAAGACCCTTCGCGGCTGGCCGACACCCTTGTGGCTCACCTGAGCTTCAAGCTCGAGGACCGACAGATCCTCCTCGAGACCGAGGATCCCGCCGAGCGACTCGATCGAATCTTGCAGTTCGTACAGGGTGAGATCGAGATCTTGCAGGTCGAGCGGAAGATCAAGACTCGCGTCAAGAAGCAGATGGAGAAGAGCCAGAAGGAGTACTACCTCAACGAACAGATGCAGGCGATCCAGAAGGAGCTCGGCGAAAAGGACGAGTTCCGCGCGGAGATGTCCGAGCTGGAGCGTCGGGTGGCGTCTCTGGAGCTGACCGTCGAGGCTCGGGAGAAGGTCACTCGGGAGCTGCGCAAGCTGCGCATGATGAGCCCGATGAGTGCGGAGGCCAATGTTGTCCGCAACTACATCGACTGGGTGCTCTCCATTCCCTGGCAGGAGTTCACAGAGGACCGCCTGAACATCGAGTTCGCCGCCAAGGTGCTTGACGAGGACCACTACGGTCTACGAAAGGTCAAGGAGCGCATCCTGGAGCATCTGGCAGTGGCCAGCCTCGTGGAGCGAATGAAGGGTCCGATCCTGTGCCTCGTGGGGCCGCCAGGTGTGGGCAAGACTTCGCTGGCGCGCTCCATCGCCCGGTCCACCAACCGCAAGTTCGTGCGGCAGGCCCTGGGAGGCGTGCGTGACGAGGCGGAGATCCGCGGGCACCGTCGCACCTACATCGGCGCCCTGCCTGGCAAGATCGTTCAGTCCATGAAGAAGGCTGGATCGTCGAACCCGGTCTTTCTGCTCGACGAGATCGACAAGATGTCGACAGACTTCCGCGGCGATCCTTCTGCGGCGCTGTTGGAGGTCCTCGACCCCGAGCAGAACGAAGCCTTCATCGATCACTACCTTGATCTGGACTACGATCTGTCCAAGGTGATGTTCATCTGCACGGCCAACACCTTGCAGGGCATTCCCGCACCGCTCCAGGACCGCCTCGAGATCATCCGGCTTCCCGGCTACACCGAGCGGGAGAAGCTGAGCATCGCGAGGCGCTACCTCATCCCGAAGCAGGTCGAGGGGCACGGTCTCTCTGAAGACCAGCTGGTCATTACACGACAGGCTGTCGAGCGGATGGTGCGCGAGTACACCCGCGAGGCTGGTGTGCGGAACCTGGAGCGGGAGATCGCGAAGGTGTGCCGCAAGGTCGCCAAGCGTGTGGTGTGGAAGGGGCCCGACACCCGAATCCGGGTGACGAGCGAAAACGTCCACAAGCTGCTGGGCGTACCGCACTTCACCCAGAGGGAGATGGAGGACCTCGACCAGGTCGGGCTCGTCAAGGGCTTGGCGGTCACTCCCTGGGGTGGTGAGTTCCTCGACATCGAGGTGAGCGTGGTGCCTGGCAAGGGCAAGCTCATCCTCACAGGCCGCTTGGGTGACTGGCTCAAGGAGAGCGCGACAGCGGGCTTCTCCTACATCCGCAGTCGTGCGGGGAGTCTGGGCCTCGAGCCGAACTTCACCGAGGAGTGGGACTTCCACGTCCACTACCCGGGCAACTCGCTGAAGACCGACGGCCCGAGCGCGGGCATCGCCATGGCGACTGCACTGGCGAGCGCGCTCACAGGCGTGCCCGTGCGCAGGGACATCGCCATGACCGGTGAGATCAGCCTGCGCGGTCGGGTCTTGCCCATCGGTGGCCTCAAGGAGAAGACGCTGGCGGCACACCGCGGGGGGCTGAAGACGGTGTTGGTGCCGCGGCCCAACGAGAAGGACATCGTGGAGATCCCCGGGCAGATCCTGGAGCAGATCGAGATCGTGCTGGTGGACCACATGGACCAGGTGTTGGAGCATGCGCTGCGCCCCACCGATGGCCGCGCCATCCATCCACGTGCCACCCACACTCCCGAGGCGGCAGCTGAAGCCCGTCGACCGGCGGAACAGCCGGCGGAGCATTGACTGTTGGCCAGAATTTTGAGGCCAGTCCTTGACATGGATCGGGGCTACACATAAAACGGGGGCGCTTCCCGGAAAGACAGATCGTCGATCTGGGGGCGGATAGCTCAGTCGGGAGAGCAGCTGCCTTACACGCAGCGGGTCGCAGGTTCGAGCCCTGTTCCGCCCACCCTTCCGATGCGTTCTTTCCATTCTTGGGGTTGTAGTTCAGTCGGTTAGAACGCCGGCCTGTCACGCCGGAGGCCGCGGGTTC
This sequence comes from Deltaproteobacteria bacterium, assembly GCA_016845285.1. GTDB lineage: Bacteria > Myxococcota_A > UBA796 > UBA796 > UBA2385 > BH17. Next base: position 4,936 of record JAERSX010000612.1, read on the forward strand.
GAGTCCCGTCAACCCCGCCACATCGAGTGCCCCCGCAGCTCACGCTGCGGGGGCTTCTCTGTGTCTGAGCCTGCGCGTGTATGGCGGGGTCGGCTGTGGGGAGATGGGATAGGTCGGGCTCATGCTGAGCGTGTTCTTGATGGTGTTGCTGGGGCTTGCGCCCGCGAGCCAGGCCAAGGTGCCCACGAAGCGACTCGGCGACGACGACCTCGCGGCCAAGCTGTACCGGGAGAACTGCGTCGGTTGCCATGGCGCCCGGGGTATCGGAGACGGCCCGCTGAGTCAGGTGCTGGGGGCGCCAGCCCTCGCAGGGAAGGTGGAGAACACCCTGGATGCTGTGAGCCTCGTCCAGGTGGGGAGTGGCGACATGCCTGGCTACTCGACCATCTTCGGAGAGCGAGACACCGAGAGGCTGCTCTCATGGCTTGCAGAGGTCGATCCCGTGGTGGGGATCTCTCCCAAGAAGCCGGTTCGTTCGCCCGACGACGACGACGACGACGACGACAGCAAAGCCGAGGTCCAGGAAGAGGGGGAGACAGAGGTCGAAGCACCGGCCGAACCTCCAGAGCCAGAGACGGTACCGCTGGAGCCTTCCTCAGCCGACTCGGAGGGGACCCAGACATCTCCCGCGTTACCCTCGCAGACGACCACCGACGGGAGCGCCCGATGATGTCGACCATGATGCTCGTGGCACTCGCTGTGAGCGCCCCCGTGAGCGCTGCTGACACAGCCAAGGGCAAGCAGGTCTACATGGCCAACTGCATGGCCTGTCACGGCGCGAAGGCAGATGGCAAGGGGCCTGCTGCGGGCGCCATGACCCCGAAGCCGACGGACTTCAGCAAGGCGGCCTACTGGAGCGGAAAGAGTGACTCCGACGTGGAGGCCCGGATCAAGGCAGGAGTCCCTGGGACGGGCATGATGGCGTTCACCAGACTCAGCGACAGCGATCTGGCCGACGTCGTGGCCTTCCTGCGCACCCAAGCCCCCAGCCCCTGAACACCGCCCCGTGAATCCGTTTCTCGCAGCCGGTCTGCTGGGGCTCATCCAGGGCCTCACCGAGTTCTTGCCAGTGTCCTCGTCGGGACACCTGGTGCTGTTTCAGCAATTCCTACCCGTGGCAGGCGACAAGGTTGCCTTCGACCTGGCGCTGCACATCGGCACGTTGGTGCCTGTTGTGTGGTTCTACCGTCGAGATCTCGCCCGAATCCTCACAGATGCAGTCACGGGTGAGGGCCCCAGGAAGGAGCGCTCAGGCCTGCGCCTCCTGGCCTGGATCGTCTTGGGCAGTGTGCCCACCGCGGCTATCGGCTTGGGCTTCGAAGATACCTTCGAGGCGCTGTTCGGCTCGGCTGGGCCGGTGGCCATCGCCTTTGCTCTCACGGGCGTGGTTCTCTTCAGCACGCGCTTTGTGCGGGGCGGGGAGACCGACGAGCGGACGATGCAATGGTGGCAGGCCCTGCTCATCGGCGTGGCACAAGGAATCGCGATCACGCCGGGCATCTCGCGCTCGGGTAGCACCATAGCGGTCGCGCTCTTCTTGGGAATGGACCGGGAGTACGCTGCTCGCTACTCCTTCTTGCTCAGCATTCCAGCCATCGGCGGAGCCTTCCTGCTGAAGGCCAGCGAGCTGGAGCTGTCGGCCGCCGCGATCGGGCCTCTCGTGGTGGGCTTCGTGGCGGCAGCGCTGAGTGGGTACGTGGCCTTGAGAATCTTGGTGCGCCTCGTGCGCGCCGGCGATTTCTCCGGCTTCAGCTACTACCTCTGGTTCATCGCAGTGGTCGCGGGCTGGGTGGCTCTGCGGGGAGGTTGACGCTCTCAGGGGGCCGTCTTACGCCCCGAACGCTGTACGGGCATAGCTCAGTTGGTAGAGCAGCTGATTCCAAATCAGCAGGTCGTGAGTTCAAGTCTTACTGCCCGTGCCATCTGACGGCGCGTTCCATCGGGGCGCGCCGTCTCTGCTTTTTGTCTCGTGCAGTTCTTCCCCGTGCAGCTGGGCTGGCGTCGCGGGGTCGGCAGG
>JAERSX010000613.1 GCA_016845285.1 Deltaproteobacteria bacterium
GGGCTTCTTGTCGATGGGGCCGCCGTGGGCTTGCATGCCCGGGCCGCTCATGCCTGCCACAGGGTCCTTCTTGCGGGGAGCCTCGCTGTGGCCGTGGCCGTGGCCGTGGCTGTGGCCGTGGTCGTGCTGGGGCTCGGCTGCCGCTGCGGGACCGCCGACCGCCGTGTCGCAGATCACCTCACCCTGGTAGCCCAGGCCCCGGATGTTGCGGACGAGCGCCTCCTTGAGGCGGGCGACATCAGCGGGCCGGTGGCCCCGGGTGCTCCGCAGCGTGAACCGCAGGCTTTGATCGTCTAGGGCTGCATTTTCGACCATCCCGGCGAGCCACAGGCTGCGACCGGAGACGGGATCCCGCACGCGTGTGGCGGCGGGCTCGAGGATGGCGTTCGCCTGTTCCTGGGACACGGCAGCTCCGGGGTGGCTCCCGCTCTAATGTCCTGGACCTTCTCGCGGCCCCTACTGTTGGCTCCACTTGAGCACGAGGCTGGCATAAGCCTGCTTGGGGCGGCCCATGTCCTCTTCCTTTCGTCCGTCCCACCGGTAGATGTGGTCGGCGCGCTCCACGTAGACGGCGTCCTGCTCCAGTGCGAAGAGGAAGCCACCCTCCGGCGTCTCGCGCCCTGTTCGCTCTTTGGCCAGCGGATCTGGCAAGAGGTCTGAGCTGGGCAGGAGGCCTGCATCACCCGGCACGAGGATGCCCACGGGCCGAGGATGGCGGTGGAGAGCGACGACCTCGGGCAGTGGACTTCGGTCGCGCACGAGCAACACCTTGGATCCAGGACGCTTCAGATCGGGGAAGCCGAAGATGGCGCATTGTTCGCCGTTCTCCAGGGAGACGACGCCCCGCTCCCCGGCCCGATCGAGCACGTCCCGCGCCGCCGCGATGCGTGCGAAGGCCTCCGGCAGGGTGGGCCATGCGTCGGGCACCCGGTGGGCTCCGAATGCGTGGAGCGCTCGCTGCCATCCGGGCTGCGGCCCTTCCTCCTCATCGGTCTCCGGTCGGTCGTCAGCGGTGAGCTGCACGCCGCTGACCCCGACGCCGGGGCGCGGCTGGGTGTGGTCGGTGGGCTCGACGCTCGGAAAGGCCTCCATGCTGGTGGCCGTTCGCTCCGTGGCGGCCAGCTCCACGGTGACGTCGCCCTCCAGGGACTGCAGGGCTGCCCACAGGGTGGACCGGATCACCGCCCAGACTGCGCCGAAGCGCTCGGGTCTGGCTGGGAGCACCACCACCAGGCCGCCCCGGAGGATGCCGCCGCCCCCGGGGAGCAGCCAGCGGTCGGCCTCGGTTCGGAGGGCGTCGCTGCCGCGTACCAGCTCTCCAATACCGGGGAGCGGCGTCTCCACCAGCTCGGTCACCAGATGATCGATACGGGGGCTCTGCGAGAGATCGACGGGACAGAAGACGAGGATGAGGTCCACCGGATCGTGGGCCAGGGCGTTGTCGATGCCGCTCGTGAGCGACACGCGATCTCCGGCGATGGGGACGGCCCGAAGCTCGGGGAAGACGGCCTCGTCGAGTGCCTTTCGGACGGCGGTCTTGAGGGCGGAGAGGTCTGCGCCGCCACACATCAACGCGGCGACACGCAGCCCTCTGAGCTCGGTGGCGGGTGGCATGCTGGCTCCTGGGGGTCCGAGTCTACACGGGCAGTGTTCATTGGCTTGTGAGGCCGAGATCTTGGGGAGAGTTTGCGTTGCGCAAGTCCGCTTCGGCCACCTCGACGGTGGGCAGCCCGCGAGCGAGTGCGTGAGCGGAGAGGCCCTGGTGGGCACCCCTCAAGACGTCCTCGTACGCGGCGGTGGGCCAGACAGCGAGCAGAGGCTGCCGCCGGGCGCCGACGGCCACGCAGGGGCGCTCCCGGAGGAGCTGCGCCACCGTGGAGGGGCGGAGGTCGACCAGATCGCAGGGGCAGACCAGGGCAAATTCAGCAGGTCGGGCGTGGGCCAGGGCAGCGGCCACGCCGAAGAGCGGGTGGTGGCCAGGGTGCTCGGGCTCGACGACCACCGGGAGGCCCAGCTCGACGAGCCCTCCTTGCCGTCCGACGACACTGACCGGCGCGCAGCCGGCGCTCGCGAGGACCCGGGCCACGCGCAGCGCGAGAGGTGTGCCCTCGTGCACCAGCAGGGCCTTGTCTTGTCCCATGCGGCGGCTGGCACCCCCTGCGAGCACGTAGCCCGGGAGGTTCATGGGCTGAGGGGGCCCCAGGCGTAGCCCGGGCCGTCTCCGCACGCGTGGCTGTCATCGAAGACCTGGACCGCCACCTTGGAGCCGGCGGTGGCCCCACCACAGTCGGCGGACAGGAGTGCGAAGCCATGTCCCTGGGCCATGCTGCTCACCTGTCCCGAGGACTGTGAGCGCGTCGGCGTGGCGAGGAGCCCCTCGGGACCTGCTGTCAAGGAGACGCGGACGAGCTCGTCTCGCCCGATTCGCTTGCGCACCGGTGCCGTGAGCGTGGCCTCTCGCACTGGCAGGAAGGGACGTGGATCGCCCAGGGCGCGTCGAATGACGGGCCGCACGAACTGGAGGAAGTTCACCAGGCAGGACACGGGATTGCCGGGCAAGCCGAAGGCCGGCACGCCACCGATCACCCCGAAGGCCAGGGGCTTCCCCGGCTTCATTCGAACCTTCCAGAAGTCCATGTCCGCGCCCACGTCGGCCAGGGCCTGCCGCACCACGTCGAAGTCGCCCACGCTGACGCCTCCGGTGGACAAGAGGAGGTCGGGCTTGCTGGAGAGGGCCTTGCGGAAGGCTGCGCGGGTGCCCTCGAGGTGATCGGGAGCGATGCCCGCGTCGACGGGTTCACCACCTGCCTCACGGACCATGGCAGCGAGGGCCACCGTGTTCGAAGACCAGATCTGGCCGGGACCCAAGGGGCTCCCCGGAGGCTGGACCTCGTCGCCCGTGGCGAGGATCGCCACCCGCGGACGTCCCACCACCATGACCTCCGTGCGACCCGCCATGGCGCAGAGCCCCAGCGCGGCCGCGTGGAGCGGTGTTCCCGTAGCCACGAGCCGTGCGCCAGCCACCTGCTCCTCACCTGCACGCCTCACGTGCTGACCAGGTCGTGCGTGCCGACCGACCACCACCTCATCGCCATCGGTCTCGTCGACGTGCTCGCGCATGACCACGGCATCCGCCCCGAGGGGCATGGGCGCGCCGGTCATGATGCGGGAACAAGTGCCTGGGACCACGGTCTCGGTGCCGACCTGGCCGGCAGCGATGGTCTCCAGGACTCGGAGGGTGCGTCCCGAGGTCGGGGTCTCGCCCGGCGCTGCACAGCTGTCACCCTTGGCGCCCTGAGGGAGCTCAGCGGTGTCTGCGGCGACCACGGCATACCCGTCCATGGCGCTGTTGTCCCAGCGTGGCAGGGGCTCGGCGGCGTGAACGTCTTCAGCCAGCCAGCGTCCGGGTGCCTCCCAGAGTGTCACCCGCTCGGTTCGGCGGGCGAGCTCGACCGCCATCACTCGGGCCAGTGCTTCTTCGACCCGCAGCATGTCAGCGCTTCCGCACCTTCAGGTTCTGCCCTGGGTAGATGCGTTCGGTCTTGAGGTTGTTCCAGCTCTTCAGCTCCTCGACGGAGCAGCCCTGCTTGCGGGCGATGGCCGTGAGGTTGTCGCCCTTGCGCACGGTGTAGCGGGTCCACTGCGACTGGGCTTGCACGAGGCTGAGGCGCTGACCGACGTAGATCTTGTTTGCGTTGGAGATCTTGTTCCAGCGCTTGAGATCAGATGTGCTCACGCCGTATCGAGCGGCGATGGTGCTCAAGGTCTGACCGCGCTGCACCACGTGGGTGACCTTGGTGCTCCGTGGCGTGCTGGAAGCGGCGCTTCCGCCCGCGCTGGAGGCAAGGGCCACCGCGGCGCCCGTGGGCATGCCCTGGACCGGCACCACCAGCTCCATCCCCACGTAGATGCGGTTGGGGTTGGAGATGCGGTTGACGTCCTGAAGCTCTCGCACCGTCACGCCGTACTTCTGGGCGATGCGGCCGAGGGTCTCGCCCTTGGCCACCTTGTGGCGCTGGAAGCTGATGCGTTCCTCGGGAGGCACCTCGGCGAGAGCGGCCAGGAAGCCGGTGCGCTGGCCCTGAGGCACGTAGATGCGGGTGGTGTCGGGCGAGGGAGGCGTGGCGAAGCGCCGGAGGTGCGGGTTGGCGTGCTGCATGTCTTCGACGCTGACGCCGGCACACTTGGCGAGCACATCCAGGCTGATGTTGGGGCCGACGTCGACGGGCTCGAGGGCGACGGGCTCTTGGAATTCGATGCCCGTGAACCCGTAGCGTTCGGGGTGGTGGCCGATGATGGCCGCCGCGATGATCTTCGGGACGTAGTTGTCGGTCTCGGCGGGGAAGGCGTTCTTGTCGACGAGCGTCCAGAAGTCCGTGGTGCCGTGATTGCGAACGCCGCGAGACACCCGTGCCGGGCCGCCGTTGTACCCGGCCCAGGCCAGGTACCAGTGGCCGTGCCTCTTCTCGAGATCGGTGAGGAAGTGGATGGCGGCATCGGTGGCCGCGTAGGGGTCGCGGCGCTCGTCCACCCACCAGTCGACGCGCAGGTCGTACATGCGGCCGGTGCTGCTGATGAACTGCCAGAGCCCCACGGCGGCGGCGCGGCTGTAGGCGTGGGTGCTGTAGCCACTCTCGATCATGGACAGGTACACGAGATCGCGCGGGGCGCCCGCAGCGTCGAGGCGCGCGTACATGAGGGGGCGGACGCGGGTGGAGCGGGCCAGCCAGCGCGCGTAGTGCTTGCGTCCCGAGCCCGTGAAGTACTTCATCCACTTCACGACGCTGTCGTTGATCTCGACGGGGATGTCGAACTCGGCAGGGTCGACGAGGCTGAGGAAGAGGGGGTCGTCCGCCGGGTCGGGGAGTGCGGGGCCGAGCACGGCCGCCGGGTCGGTGTAGAAGCCGGTGTCGGTGGTGGTGCGCTCGATGTCGGTGGCTTCGGTCGCGATGAACGCTGCCTCTGCCTGCCGCTCCTCGTCGAGCTCTTCGCTCTCCTCGATGGCCTGAGCCTCTGGCACCTCGCCGTCGGCCTGCTCGATGAAGTCCCAGAGGGAGCCTTCGCCGTGTTCGATGGCTGGGACCGTGCCAGGCGCAGCCTGTGCCTCGGCCTCACCCACGGTCTTGTCGTGGGCTGCCTGGTCCGCGGCGGTGCCGGGTGCAGGCTTCATGTTGCGGTGCTTCTTGCCTGCGACGGCGGGGCCACCCACCACCAGAGACAGCATCACCACGAGAGAGCGGGCGGACGCGCGCATGGCCGTCTCCTGGTCAAGTCTTGACACCGGTAGTGTAACGCGAAAGTTGTTTCCAGGTCTCTCGTCGAAGCGTCTGGAGGCGTGGGCTGCCTTCGGTGTTCAACCCCGAAGGCTCCGGATCGCGTCCGCTGGATCTGTGGCCTTCCAGACCGCAGAGATGGCGGCCCATCCGTGCACACCGGTGGCCATCACCGCGGGGAGCTCGGCGGGGCCGATGCCTCCGATCGCCACCACGGGCAAGGGGCTCGCGCTGACGAGCTCCCGGAGCCCCTCGAGGCCGAGAGCCCTGCGGCCCGTGTCCTTGGTGGCGGTCGCGAACACCGGACCAACGCCCACGTAGTCAGCGCGTGCGTCCGGGTGGGCGGCGCGCGCGAGCTGTGCGGGTGAGTGGGCGCTCCAGCCCAGGAGGCGGTGGGGACCGAGGAGCGACCGGGCGCGGGGCAGGGGACAGTCCGACTGGCCGAGATGCACCCCCGCCACGGGCAGCCGGCTCGCGATGTCGACGTGGTCGTTGAGGACCAGGGCGGTGCTCGAGCCAGCGGTGACACGCAGGCAGGCTCGCGCCAGGTCCTCCACCTGGCTCGGGCCGAGGTCCTTGGCGCGGAGCTGGACCAGGCGAAGCCCGCATTGCACGGCCAGGCCCACCTGCTCGACAGGATCACCCCAGGCTGTGTCGGCGATGAGGTACAGGCCGCGCGGGAGAGGGGGCGTCATGTGTCGCCGCACCCCTGGAGGTGGCGGGCGAGGGCCCGACCCTTGCTCAGGGTTTCGTCCCACTCTCTCTCCGGGTCGCTGTCGGCCACGATGCCGGCCCCCACGCAGTACTCAGCCTGCCCGCCCTGTACCACCGCGGTACGGATGGCCACCGCGAGCTCGGCTGCGCCGTTGGCTCCGAGCCATCCGAAGCATCCCGTGTACGGCCCCCGAGGGTGGGGCTCGAGGCTGCCGATCCACTCCATGGCGCGCACCTTGGGTGCCCCTGTGACGCTCCCGGGCGGGAAGCTGGCGGCGACGGCATCCACAGCGTCACATCCGGGACGCAGGGTGGCGGTCACTCCTTGCTCGGCGTGGATCAGGTCACCGCAGCGGCGCAAGGTTCGAGGCTCCGCGCAGACCGAGCCAGGGACGGCGACACGTCCGAGATCGTTGCGGACGAGGTCGACGATCATGGTGAGCTCCGCCCGCTCCTTGGGGCTCCGGAGCAGCGCCCTTCGCGCCGCCAGGCCACCTTCGGTGCGCGTGGTGCCCTTGATGGGAACGCTGCGGACGGTGCGGGGTGCATCTCTGCGAGGGGCGACCGAGAGGTAGCGCTCAGGCGAGTTGGAGACGATCTCCACGCCGTCCTTGCGGAGGTAGGCGCCGCGCCAGGCCGGGTTGTGGTGTCGTAGCCGCAGCCAGGTGGCCAGGCCATTCGAGCAGGCGCTCGTGAAGGGCCAGGACAGGTTGATCTGGTACAGCTCCCCCCGTGCGATGGCGTCGAGGGCGGCGCGCACGCGGGCCTGGTAGCGGAGCGCGCCGTCGGCAGGAGGTGACAGCACGCCGACTCCCGGCGAGGGCGGCGGAACGGGATGTGCCCGGTCGAGTACCTCCCTGGCTTCTTCGACGAAGGCCGTCGACCCGTGGATTTGCCAGTGGCCAAGGCGGCGATCGAGGTGCATGGCACCCTCCACCTCCCAGAGGCAGAGCGGAGGGCTGGTGGCCACCCGGGGTGCAGGCATCCGCTCGACGGCCCGCCCCGCTTCGTAGCCGAGCCAGCCCACGACGCCCCCGGCAGGGTGTGGCGCCGTGGCCAACATCTGTCGCAGCCTGTCGGGCCATTCGTCGACCACTCGTAGCGCCGGGCCATCTCCCCACGTCAGGAGGCTGGTGTGGGGCCCCAGGTCCAAGCAGGCGAGGCCGTCTCGGGGGCCGACAGCAGCCAGCACGCCGGCCAGGTTGGTGGCGGGCCGGAGTGAGTCGGGGTGGGGCCGAGGCTGCGGCACGTCGCCTACTAACCGGCGTCAGACTCAACTTCAGGAGACCCTTCTGGGACGGGGGACGAGCAGAGCGGCTATGGTCGGCCCGCATCGGAGGGCCGACGTTGCGAGTCTTGGTGGCCGACAATGACCCCAAGCTCAGCGAAATCCTGAGGGACTTCCTGAGCGCTGAAGGCCACGAGGTGGTGTGCGTTCAGTCCGTGGGTGCGGCCGAGAGCGAGCTGAGCCACGGCTTCTACCACGCAATGGTATGTGCTCTGGAGCTGTCGGATGGGGGGGCGGCCGACCTGGCGCACCGCACCGTGCGGCTGCCTGCGTTGGTCCTGGCATCTTCCCGGTCTCCGAGCGATCCCAAGGTGAAGGAGACCGAGCAGGCCCTGGGGGCCGAGCGCTACTTCCGCAAGCCGTTCGCGATGTTCGATCTCGCGGACACGTTGCGGCAGCTCGTGCCCATGCCCAGTGTGCCCCCCGCCAGCCCGACGCGGCGCTCCCGGCTGTCGGCCCGGAGAGCCGACAGCTCTCACAGCGCCTCCGTGGAGTCCTCTGACGTAGGGGCACTCACAGAAGATGCCGTGGGCCTGCTCTCCATCATCTGGACCGAGCGCAAGACCGGCGTCCTCCAGATCGTCCCCGCGACTGCCGGTGAGCAGGGCGGGAGTGTCAGCTTCGACGGTGGCGGTCCCGTCGCCAGCCGAGCATGGGC
>JAERSX010000614.1 GCA_016845285.1 Deltaproteobacteria bacterium
AGACCGTAGATGTCGGCGGCTGGGCTCACCTCACCGGTGACCACGTACTCGGGCGCCATGTAGTTGAGGGTTCCGAGCATGAACTGGCCGGTTCGGCTCTCCCTCGCATCGAAGCGGGCCCGGGCGACTCCGAAGTCCAGGAGCTTCACGCCGCCGCTGCTGGTGACCATGATGTTGGCTGGCTTGACGTCTCGGTGGATCACATTGAGGGGCACGCCCGTGGCGGGATGGGCCGCTGTGTGGGCGCGGGACAGGGCCCCTGCCACCGACGCGCCGAGCTCCGCCAGGGCCCGAGGTGACGGGGCCTGGCCCACGTTGACGACGCTGTCGAGGTCCACGCCTTCGACGTACTCCATGATGACCGCGTCTTGGCGGTTCACCTGGACCATGTCCAGCACCTTGAGAATGGCGTCGTCTTGCAACAGTCCCAGGAGTCGCGCCTCGTCCCGGATGCGGGAGAGGAACATCTCGCTGTCTGGGCGGTCCTTCAGCAGGACCTTGACGGCGACCTGACGTCGGAATCCGCGACCCGATGAGAACTCTGCGAGGTACACCGTGCCGAAGGCACCGGCACCAAGTGTCCGCAGGAAGCTCAGAGTGCGCATGGCGCCGACCCTATCACGCCGATGGCGTCGGACACATCGACGGTCTGGAGGGCGTCGTTGGCCGCTTCCTCACTCGTCGATTGGTGTCATCCACACGGTGTGCGGCGTGAGGCCGAGTGAGGCCAGGGCTCGATCGTAGCGCTCGTCGAGTGGGAGGCTGAGGATCAGCTCTGGGTCGAGATCCGCCACGAGCCAAGAGCCGCGCTCGATCTCTCCATCGAGCTGATGGGGGCCCCAGCCCGTGTAGCCAAGACACAGGTGGAAGTTCTTGCCGGCCTGTACGAGTGAGGTGAGTCGGGTGATGGACGGGGAGACCGCCACGGAGCACGGGAGGCTCCAGCCCTCGCTGGTGCCCGCGGTGCCCTCATAGACCACGAAGCCTGCTTTTTGGTGGACCGGGCCACCCCACCAGGTGGGACCATCGTCGTCTTCGTCTAGCTGCAGGTCGAGGTTGTCGATGACGTCGCTCAGGGCAACGGCGCTCGGTCGGTTGATCACCAGTCCGAAGGCACCCTTGTCATCGTGCTCGCAGAGGAGCACCACGACGCCTTCGAAGTGAGGGTCCCGCATCTGCGGAGACGCGATGAGGAGACCCGGTTCCATGATGTGCCCGCTAGCCTGGGACGCCGTAGTCGCGCACTCGCTCGACTCGCGGCTCGGCCCCGGACGTGATCACGTCCGCTGTGATGACGACTTCGCGGATGTTGTCCTGGCTGGGGATCTCGTACATGATCTCGAGCATCACCTGCTCGAGGATGGTGCGGAGGCCTCGCGCGCCGGCCTTGCGGGTGGCGGCCTTCTCGGCCACCGCGACCAAGGCGTCGTCGGTGAAGGTGAGCTTCACCTTCTCGAACTTGAAGAGCTTCTGGTACTGGCGGACCAGGGAGTTCTTGGGCTCGCGGAGGATGGTGACCAGGTCTTCCACGTCGAGGGAGTCCATGACCGCGATGACGGGAAGGCGCCCGATGAATTCTGGGATGAGTCCGAAGCGCTCGAGATCCTCTGGGCTGGACGAGCGCAGGATCCGCTTCTCGTCGATCTCCTGTGTCTCCGTCTCGCTGCCCGTGAGGAAGCCGACGGTCTTTCGACCGGTCCGGGACTCGATGATCTTTGCCAACCCTTCGAAGCTTCCACCGCAGATGAAGAGGATGTTGGCGGTGTCGACCTGGATGTACTCCTGGTTGGGCAGTCGCTTGTTGCCCCGCACCTGAATGTTGGCGAGGGTGCCCTCGATGATCTTGAGCAGGGCTTGCTGCACGCCCTCACCCGAGACGTCGCGGCTGACGGTGCTCGTGAAGCTCTTCTTGGCGAGCTTGTCGATCTCGTCGATGTAGACGATGCCCTTGATGGTGCGATCGAGGTTGTTCCCTGAGGCCTGGTAGAGGTTGAGAACGATGTGCTCGACGTCCTCGGCCACGTAGCCGGCCTCGGTCAGGGTGGTGGCATCGGCGATGACGAAGGGCACGTCGAGGAAGCGGGCCAGGGTCTGGGCCATGAGCGTCTTGCCCGTGCCCGTGGGGCCGATGAGCAAGACGTTCGACTTCTGGATCTCGACGTCGGACGGCGGCGCACCCTCCACCTTCTGGTTGGCTTCGAGGCGCTTGTAGTGGTTGTAGACCGCCACGCTGAGCTTGCGCTTGGCAGCGTCCTGACCGACCACGTATTGATCAAGGAATGCCTTGATCTTCGCGGGCGGAGGCACCTTCTGGTGGCCCCAGCTGATGGGCTTGGGCTGCGCATTCTCCCGAATGATGTCCAAGCAGAGCTTGATGCATTCGGAGCAGATGTAGACGTTGGGGCCCGCAATGATCTTGTCCACTTCCCGCTGCGGCTTGTGGCAGAAGGAGCAGGCGAGACCAGAGGGATTCGAGTACTTGGGCATCGGCGACCGGGGCGGGGACTCACGTGTCAGTGAGGAAGATAGCGAGCCCTCTGGTCCTGTGCCAGCGCGGAGGTGCGCAAGCACAAGATGTTGCGGAC
>JAERSX010000615.1 GCA_016845285.1 Deltaproteobacteria bacterium
CTCAACTACTTCACCACCAGCGAGGGCGAGGCGCGCCAGGCCACCAAGGTCACGCTCGGGCGGCTCATGGAGGTCGACCCCGACAACCCGCCCGCCGTCATCCCCGAGCTGGCGACCTCGTGGGAGGTCTCCGACGACAAGCTGACCTACACCTTCCACCTGCGGAAGGGTGTGCAGTTCGCCGATGGCCGCGACTTCACCTCGGCCGACGTGGTCTTCAGCTTCAACGTGATCCGCGATCCCCAGGTCAAGGCGGACCACCTCCGCCCGGGCTTCGAGGACGTCGTGTCCATCGAGGCCCCCGACCCCCACACCGTGGTCTTCACCTACCGCGAGCCCTACTGGAAGGCGCTCTACAAGATCGGCACCGAGCTCTACGTCCTCAACAGCGGCTGGTACGCCGAGCAGATCCCCCGCTTCGCTGCAGATCTGGAGATCGAGCCCTTCGCCGTCGAGCCCGGCAAGCCCGGCTTCGGCGAGGTCTTCAACAAGATGCGCGGCGTCGGCCCGGGCACGGGTCCGTACTACTTCCCCCACGACAACTACGACCCCACCGTGGGGGCCGATCTCGTCCAGAACCCCTTCTACTTCGGCATCCAGATCCATCCGACCTGGTGGAATTTCGCGGAGTACAAGCGCATCTACATCTCGGACCGGGTGGCGGCCTTCGAGGAGTTCCGGCGTGAGAAGTTCGACATCACCACCGTGGACTTCCAGCCCTGGGACGACGAGTACAGCAGCGATCCCACCATCACCGAGATCTCCGACTACTACGAGTACGACCACACGGGCCTGGCCTTCTCGGGCATCTGGTGGAACAACCGTGAGGCGCCCTTCGACGATCCCAAGGTCCGCTATGCGCTGGCCCACCTCGTCGACCGGCAGTGGATCGTCGACGAGATCGAGCGGGGCCGCGGCCAGATCGCGGTCTGTCCGACCAAGCCCATCTACGCCAGCTACAACTCCGAGCTGACCCCCATCCCCTTCGATCCGGCCAAGGCGCGCGCCCTCCTCGAGGAGGCCGGCTGGACCGACTCCGACGGCGACGGGGTGCTCGACAAGGACGGCGAGCGCTTCGAGTTCGAGGTGAAGATCGGCAGCCCGCGTCGGTTCTACACCCAGGTGACCGCCCAGATGGCCGACGCTGCCCAGAAGGCCGGCATCCGCATGTCCGTGCGGCAGCTCGAGTGGGCCACCTTCATCGAGGACTTCTACGAGCGCCGCTTCGACGGCGTCATCCTCTACAACAGCTTCCCCGACCCCTGGGTCGACCCCTACGACGACTTCCACAGCTCCCAGGACGTGCCCCGCGGACCGAACGCCCCGGGCTGGCACAACGACCGGGCCGACCAGCTCCTCGAGGAGATGCGGGTCGAGTTCGACGACGCCAAGCGCGATGCCAAGTTCCGAGAATTCTGCAGCATCTTCCAGGCTGAGCAGCCCATGACGCTCCTCGTCCATGGCATCGTGGGCGTGCTGGTCAGCGATCGCATCGAGGACGTCAAGGTGCGCAAGGGTGGCATGCAGCCCCACGAATTCTGGGTCAAGCCAGAGAACGTGTTGGAGCGCTGAGGGCGTGCTCGCCTACCTGCTGAAGCGGTTGCTGGCGATGGTCCCGACCCTGCTCGGGATCACGTTCGTGACCTTCCTCATCGTCAACCTGGCGCCGGGCGACCCGGTGGCGACGGCCTTCGGCAGCGACTCGGGCGGTGGCCCCTCGGCGGAGGGCGGCGGAGCCGAGCAGGACCGCCTCGCTGACGCCATCAAGGCGAAGAAGAAGCTGCTGGGCATGGTCACCGAAGACCGGACCTTGCATGTGTGGGTGCCGCCGGCCTCCGGCGAAGACCTGCGGCCCATGGAGCAGACCGAGCGTGTGGGTGAGTTCGTGGGCTGGGCTCGGTCCCTCGACATGGCAGGCGACAGCCTCGCCGTGGGATCGGACACCGGTGAGCTGCTGCGCATGGGCCTGGACGGCGAGGTCCAGCAGACCCTGGCCGGTCATGACGACCCCATCTGGGTGGTCCGCCTCGCCACCGACGGCCGGCTGCTGAGCAGCGACACCGGGGGTGCCATCAAGCTCTGGAGCCCCGACGGCGCCGAGCTCGCCGTCCGTCCGGCGACCGGTCGCCCGGTGCGGAGCCTGCGCTTTCACCCCGACGGCACCCGGGCCTACGTGGCCAGCGAGGACGGCAGCATCCTCGAGCTCTCCCTGCCCGAGCTGACCGAGCTCCGGCGCTTCGAGGGCCACGTGAGCGGGGTCTACTCCCTGGCTCTCGACCAGGCGGGCACCACCCTGTGGTCTGGCGGGTATGACCGCACCCTCCGGGAGTGGTCCCTGGAGTCCGGCTCGCTCACCCGCGAGCGCGAGGGCATGGGCGCCGCCATCAACGACCTGGCCCTGTCAACCGACGGCAAGACCCTGGCCGCTGCCAGCGACGACCGACGCATCCGGCTGGTGTCTCTCGATGACTTCGATGCCAAGGCTGCCGAGCTGACCGGCCACTTCAAGCCTGTCACCCGGGTGGCCTGGCTCGGATCGCGCCTGGTGAGCGGGAGCATCGACCAGACCGTGCGCGTCTGGGACACCCGAGCGGGCACGGAGGTCTTCCGCTCCAACCAGGAGGTGGGCCGGGTCAACGGGCTGGTGGTCTCGGGCGACACCCTGGTGACCGCATCCAATGGTTGGGTCGAGGTACCGGTGCCCCTCCGCTACCTCCGTTGGCTGGGCCGCATCCTGACCCTGGACTTCGATCGTTCCTTCATCGACGACCAGCCGGTCATGGACAAGATCGCCAAGGCCCTGCCCGTGACCGTGGGGCTGAACGTCATCGCGCTCACGCTCATCTACCTGATCAGCATCCCGCTGGGCGTCTATGCGGCGGTCAAGCGCGGCAGCCTGTTCGACCACGTCAGCTCGGTCATCCTGTTCGTGCTCTACAGCATCCCGAACTTCTGGCTGGCCACGCTGCTCATCATGTTCTTCAGCAGCCGCCAGAATTTCGACTGGTTCCCCTCGGTGGGGTTGATCTCCGACAACTCCGAGAACCTCAGCTCGCTCCAGTACCTCTGGGACGGCTTCATGCACCTGGTGCTGCCCATCACGGTCATGGTCTACGCCGGCTTCGCGAGCCTGAGCCGCTACGCCCGCACCTCGCTGCTGGAGACCATCGGAGAGGACTACATCCGCACGGCCCGCGCCAAGGGCCTGAGCGAGAAGGTGGTGGTGATCAAGCACGCCTTCCGCAACTCGCTCATCACCATCGTCACCCTCATCGGCAACCTGCTGCCGGCCATGATCGGCGGCTCGGTCATCGTCGAGTACATCTTCAGCATCAACGGCATGGGCAAGCTGGGCTTCGACGCCATCCTGGCCCGCGACTACCCGCTGATCATGGCCATCACGACGTTCTCGGCCTTCCTGACGCTGGTCGGCATCCTCGTGAGCGATCTGCTCTACACGGTGGTCGACCCACGCGTGACGGCGGACTGAGCGATGTCGACCAACCCGCCACGCGTCCGCGCCCCCAAGTCCGACGGCTACTGGACCCGGATCTGGAAGAAGCTCCGCACCCACACCACGGGCATGATCGGCCTGTTCGTGGTCATCGGCATCATGGGCACCGCGTTCACCGCGCCCTTCCTCGCCAACGATCGCCCCATCATCGCGTCGTACAAGGGTGAGATCGTGTCGCCTGCGGCGGCCACCTACGTGGACTCCTGGGTGCCCTGGCGCTCGCTCAGAAACGACCTCAAGAGCCTCGAGCTCTCCGAGGGCTTCTTCCCGTTCAGCGACTTCTACGCCCAGCTCGACGGTCAGACCTGGAAGGAGGTCCGCGACTCGGAAGACATGGCCTGGGCCATCTGGCCGCTCGTGGAGTGGAACCCCAACCAGTTCGATCCGGGGGCGCTCAAGCTCAAGCCCGGCGAGGGCCAGGGGGCGACCTCGGGGCACTGGCTCGGCACCGACGACCAGGGCCGCGACGTGCTCTCTCGGATGATCCACGGCTGTGTGGTCGCCATGCTCGTGGGCATCGTGGCCATGGGGATCGCGGTGAGCGTGGGCGTCACGCTCGGGCTCATGGCGGGCTTCTTCGGAGGCTGGGTCGACCTCGTGCTGAGCCGCATCACCGAGGTGGTGATGTGTTTCCCGAGCTTCTTCCTCATCATCGCGGTGATCGCCTTCCTGGAGCCCTCCATCGTCAACATCATGGCGGTGATCGGCTTCGTGCGCTGGACCGGGATGTTCCGTCTCATACGCGGCGAGGTCCTCAAAGTCCGAGGTCTCGACTACATGGTCGCGGCCCGGGCCCTGGGCATCTCACCGGCCCGCCAGATGTTCCGCCACGTGCTGCCCAACAGCGTGGCGCCCATCTTCGTGGCGGTGGCCTTCGGCGTGGCGCGGGCCGTGCTGCTCGAGTCCTCGCTCAGCTTCCTCGGCTTCGGCGACCCCAGCCAGCCGTCCTGGGGTGAGATCGTCTACCAGGGCCGGGCGTACGTGACCCAGGGGCTCTGGCATCTCACCATCTTCCCGGGCATCGCCATCTTCGTGACGCTCACGGGCTTCAACCTGTTCGGTCAGGGCCTGCGCGACGCCATGGATCCCAAGCTCCGGTTCTGAATCCCATGGCCCGTGATGTGCTGGACAGGGTTCGCAAGCTGCTGGCGCTGGCCAGCTCGCCCAACGTCCACGAGGCCGCCGCCGCGGCCGCCGCGGCCCAGGCCCTCATCGAGGCCCATCGCCTCGAGGGGCTGCTCGCCGAAGACGGACGCGAAGACGAGGATCCCGTGGGAGAGGAGCTGCTCTCGAGCAGCCGGCGCCTGCGGCGGTGGAAGGCGGTTCTCGCGCAGGGGCTGGCAGGGGCCAACGGCTGCTTGATCTACACCCGCCAGGCAGGCAAACAGCGGGAGATCGTGGTGGTGGGCCGGTCCGCCGACCGGGCCGCCGTGCGCTCGCTCTTCGACTGGCTGGAGCGGCAGCTCGCCTGGCTCTCGGCCACCCATGGTGCCGGACAGAGCAAGCAGTGGCACGACGACTTCCGGGTGGGCGCGTCGGGGACGGTGGTGGCCCGACTGGGGGAGGCGGCGGCTGCCCAGCGGGCCGCGCTGACGGAGGCGGCCTTGGTGCGCGTGGAGCCGGCCCTGGCGGCGCGCGAGGCCCGGGTGCAGCGCTATGCCGACGACACGCTCCGCCTCAAGAGAGGGCGATCGGTCCGCGTCGATCCCGATGCCTGGGAGCGGGGGCGGGCCGCAGGCCACGCGGTCGAGCTGGGAGGTGCCGTCCGCGGCGGCGGGGGGAAGCCACGGTCTTGAGGCTCAGGGCCGCTGGTAGATGGTGCCCTTGGCCCGGTGGACGGGCAACAGCACCTCGCCCACGGGCACCATGCCCAGGCCGGAGA